>CAKPQS010000017.1 GCA_934179675.1 uncultured Bacilli bacterium | reverse complement strand
TGTATGTATGTATGTATGTATGTATGTATGTATGTATGTATGTATGTATGTATCTTTATTTATAGACTTATCAACAAAATTCATATATACACCTACCTTTCATTACTAAATCAATTATACAACAATAAAAGAAAAAGTGCAACAAAATGCACTCTTTTATCAAATTAAAATAAATTTTTTAACATTAAATACTTCTGTATTAACCTTTAATTTGTTTTGCTACTTCTTCAGCAAAGTTTTCTTCTCTTTTTTCCATTCCTTCGCCTACTTCATAACGAACCATTTCTTTAATAGTGCCACCATTGTTTTTAACATAAGTCTTAACATTGATATCACCATCTAGAATAAATTCTTGTTCCTCTAAACAAATTTCTTTATAAAACTTATGAAGTCTTCCTTGAACCATTTTTTCAGCAATTTCTGCAGGTTTTCCTTCATTCATTGCTTGTTCTTTTAATACTTCTGCTTCACGAGCTACAACATCTTCAGGAACATCAGATATTCTTACATATTGAGGTCGCATTGATGCAGCTTGCATTGATACATGTTTTGCTACTTCTTCGTTTGCACCTTCAATAACAGTTAGAACAGCTATTCTTCCTCCATGAATGTAACTTCCAAATGTTTCATTATCAGTTTTAGTTAATTTAGCAAATCTTCTTAATGATAATTTTTCACCAATTTTGGCAGTTTTATTAATAATTAAGTTTTCTACTGTTTCACCATTAACTTCTAATTTTAAAACATCTTCTACTGTTTTAGGATCATTATCCATGATACTATTTAAAATATCATCTACTAAACTTGTAAATTCAGAATTTTTTGCAACAAAGTCTGTTTCAGAATTTACTTCTATAATTACTGCTTCATTACCTTTAACTAATATATCAGCTTTACCTTCAGCAGCAATACGACTTGCTTTTTTAGCAGCTTTTGATATTCCTTTTTCACGTAACCAATCAACAGCTTTTTCTTTATCGCCATTAGATGCTTCTAGAGCTTTTTTGCAATCAAGCATTCCTGCTCCTGTTAGTTCACGTAATTCTTTTACTAAACTTGCACTTATCATGAATTTTCCTCCTATTTTAATGCATCGATTAATTCAGACTTCTTCATAGTTGAATAACCTTTTACTTCTTTTACTTTTGCCATTTCACGAAGTTCACCAACTGTTTTTGAATCTAAATCACTGGCTTTTTCTTCTTTTACAGATTTTTCTTCTTTTACAGTTTTTTCTTCTTTGGCTTTAGTTTCTTTTTCTTCTTTTTTTACTGGTTTAAAATTCTTTTTCTCGCGTTTAAATTTTCTATTTGCATTATTTAATTCTCTATCACTTCTAAGTGATTCTTCCATTGCTTCTTTTGCATCTTTTTCTGCTTCTTCTTTTGAAGGTACAGCAAATTCTACAACTTCAAGTCCTTGTGCTTCGCAGATTGCATTTGCGAAGATACTTACGATTAATTTTACTGCTCTGATGGCATCATCATTAGCAGGTATTACATAATCAACCATATCAGGATCGCAATTAGTATCTACGATTCCAAATACTGGAATATTAAGTCTTCTTGCTTCATTTATTGCATTAAATTCTTTTGATGGATCAACAATAAATATAGCATTTGGTAATTTATTCATTTCTCTTATACCACATAATAATTTGTTTAACTTATCATATTCTTTTTTAAGTTTAACAACTTCTTTTTTAGGTAAAATATCAAATGTACCATTTTTTTCCATTTCTTCAATTTGTTCTAAACGTTTTACTCTGTTTCTAATAGTTCTGAAGTTTGTTAATGTTCCTCCTAACCATCTTTCTGTTACATAGTAAGAGTTAGATCTTATTGCTTCATCATGTACTGCTTCACTAGCTTGTTTTCTTGTTCCAACAAATAAAATTTTGCCATCATTTGCTGCAATTGTTTTCATTGCTTCATATGCTTCATCAATTTTTTTTGCTGTTTTTTGCAAATCGATAATATAAATACCATCACGAGAAGTAAAGATATATTCTTTCATTTTTGGATTCCATCTTTTTGTTTGATGTCCAAAATGAACTCCAGCTTCTAATAATAAATTAGTTGAAACTACTGACATATTCTTTCCTCCTTTTGTTTTTCTTCCGACTATCTCATCTTTAAATACCACCCATTTGGGCACTAGGCATTTAAATCAATAAATCGTGCTTATTTGAAAAAGCCATATAAATAATACCATACTTTAATTTAGTTGTAAAGGTCAAAGTGCTAAAAAAGAAGGTTCAACCTTCTTAATTAGTTTCAATTTCTAAATATGTATTATGACCATTAATATCATAACTATCATTTAGATTTTCTTTTTCAATTATATCTAGTGCTAATGTTTCATTCATTATATATTCTTTATATTCATTTATAGCATCTTTTATTTCTTCATCAGTAGAATAATATAAATATATTCTTTCAACAATATCTAAATTTTGATTTTTTCTTATTTGTTGAACTTTAGAAACAATTTCTCTTGCATAACCTTCATTTATTAGATCTTTTGTTAATGTAGTATTTAAAATAATATACTTGTTTTCTTCAGATGCAACATCAAATCCTTCTTTAGAAATTACTTTTACTTCAACTAAATCTTTAGTTATTGTATATTCTTTTCCATTTAATTCTATTTTTTTATTATTGATATCATTAATATTACATTGTGCTAGTAAATTAGTAAAATCTTTAATATTAGATCCAAATATAGGTCCTGCTACTTTAAAGTTAGGTTTTATTATATAATTCATATAATCACTTGCATCATCTATAAATTTAACATTTTTAACATTTAATTCTTCTTCAATTAAACCAATCATATCACCTATTAAATTTTGATAAGATGCATCAATTAATACTTCACTTATAGGTTGTCTTACTTTAATTTTAGCGTTTTCTCTTGCTTCACGGCCTAATCCGACTAATGTTCTTACTAAATCCATTCTTTCTTCAATATGATCATTTATTAATTTAGAATCATACTTTGGAAAGTCTTCTAAATGAACAGATTCTTTACCTGTTAAATTTCTATATATTTCTTCACTTGTAAATGGAGATATTGGTGCAAGTAATTTAGTTAAACCAAGTAATACTTCATAAGTTGTTTTATAAACAGCTTTTTTATCATTATCAAAAGTACTACTCCAAAATCTTCTTCTGTTTCTTCTAATATACCAATTTGATAAATCTTCACTTACGAAATCTGTTAAAGCTCTTGTAACTTTATTTAGATCATAAGCATCATAACTTTCAGTTACATATTTAACTAATCTTTCATATTTTGATAATAACCATTTATCAATTTCTAATCGTTCTTCGTAATCAACTTCAAAATCTCTTGGATCTATTTTATCTGCTTCGGCATAAATTGCAAAGAAATTATAAGTATTTTTTAAAGTATTAAAGAATTTTGATATTACTTCTACTATTCCTTTATAGTCAAATTTTAAAGGAGTCCATGTAGGAGATGCATAGGGTATATAAAATCTAACAGCATCAGCACCATATTTTTCAATTGTTGTAAATGGTTCAACAATATTACCTTTTGATTTACTCATTTTAACGCCATTAGAATCAAGTAATAATTCATTTACTAAAACATTTTTATAAGGGGCTTTACCCATAACAAATGTTGAAATTACTAATAAAACGTAGAACCATCCTCTTGTTTGATCTATTCCTTCAGCAATAAAGTCTGCTGGAAATTGTTCTTTAAATAGTTCTAAATTTTCAAAAGGATAATGATATTGGGCAAATGGCATTGATCCTGAATCAAACCAACAATCTATTACTTCTGGTGTTCTTGTCATTATATTACCACATTTTGGACATTTTATATGTATTTCATCTACAAATGGGCGATGAAGTTCAATGGTATCAAATTTTTCAAGCGCTAAATCTTTTAATTCTTGTCTTGAACCAATCATGTGTGTATGACCACAACTACATTTCCAAAGTGGAAGTGGTGTGCCCCAGTATCTTGTTCTTGAAATAGCCCAATCATTCATATTTTCTAGCCAGTTACCAAATCTTTTTTCACCAACAAATTTTGGATACCAATTTATTTTATTATTTTCTTCAATTATTTTATCTTTTAATGCTGTTACTTTTAAATAATAACTTGGTTTTGCATAATAAAGTAATGGTGTTGAGCAACGCCAACAATGTGGATAATTATGTGTCATTTTGATTTTTTTGAATAATTTATCGTTTGTTTTTAAATATTTAATTACTTCGATATCAGCATCAAAGACACGCATATCTTTCCAAGGACCTTCTATATATTTACCATCTTCACCAACTGAACACATTACTGGTAAATTATATTTTTTGCCAACATTGTAGTCATCTTGACCAAATGCTGGTGCTATATGAACAATACCAGTACCGTCACTCATTGTTACATAGTCATCACATGTTACAAAAAAGGCTTTTTTATCTGTTTTTACAAATGGTAATAATTGTTCATATTCAGTATATTCTAAATCTTTTCCTTTATATTCTTCCAATACTTCATATTCATCACCTAATACTGTATTGGCAAGTGTTTTAGCAAGAATAAATTTATAACCCATACTTGCTACTTTTATATATGTTTCATTAGGATTTACACATAGTGCAACATTGTTTATAAGTGTCCAAGGTGTTGTTGTCCATACTAGAAAATAAGCATCTTCATCTTTTTTCTTAAATGGTACAATTACTGTATCTACAGAAATATCTTTATACCCTTGCGCTACTTCGTGACTTGCAAGTCCTGTTCCACATCTTGTACAATATGGTAATATTTTATGTCCTTCATAAAATAATCCTTCATCAAAGAATTTTTTTAATATCCACCATTCTGTTTCAATATAATCATTGTTATATGTAACATAAGGATGTTCAGTATCAATAAATTGTCCCATTTTATTTGTTAAATCAGTGAAAGCTTTTTCATTAGCTCGTACAGCTTCTCTACATTTTTCATTGAATTCTTTTATACCATATTTTTCAATATCTTTTTTGCCACTAAATCCTAATTCTTTTTCGACTTGTAATTCTACTGGTAAGCCATGTGTATCCCAACCTACTTTTCGAACTACACGATATCCTTGCATATTTTTATATTTACAAAATGTATCTTTTATAAATTTACCGATCATATGATGTAAGCCTGGAAAACCATTGGCTGTTGCTGGTCCATCATAAAAAACAAAGTTTTTACTGTCTTTTCTTTCTTTCATGCATTCATCTAAAATGCCTATTTTTTGCCAATATTCAAGTATTTCTTTTTCTTCATCTTTTATATCTTGTTTTTTTAATTCTTCAAATTTTTTCATTTTAACCTCCAAAAAAAAGAATAGTACAAGGAGTCTTATTAGACGGTACCATCCTTTTGTTTATCTTAATTTTATAACGTATTTCACGGCATATTGCTCATCCAAAGTGATCTATATTAGATTTAAATATTAATTTACACCAACCATTAACTCTCTTTAATTTAATTTTCTAATATCGTCTTTTTCATCTGATTTATTTATATTATAAAAATTTTTGTTTTTATTGTCAATAGTTTTAGTTAAATATTACATAGCCATAATATAGTAAAAACAACATTATCATAGCAATTCCTTCTATTCGTGATATTTTCCTATCTGTTTTTGAAAAGAAATATAATATAATTGTTGAGAATACAAGTACTCCCATATCAATTAAACCAAATCCATAGGCTGCTATATCACCAAATATAAGTACTGGTAGGCCTAATACTACACATATATTAAATATATTTGTACCTACTATATTTTCAATTGTAAAATCAAAATCACCTTTTTTTACAGTTATGATTGATGTTACTAATTCGGGTAAAGATGTTCCTATTCCTATTATAGCCATACCAATTATTTTATCAGATATTCCAATTGTTTTAGCAAGTAATGTTGATACTTCTACTACTTGATTAGCGTTTATTAGAAGAACAACTAAACCAATAATTCCATATATAATAGTTAATGGTTTAGTAAATTTTGGTACTGAACATTCTGTATCTTTTAATCGATGTGTACTTATTACTTCTTTTAAATAATATACAAATAATAAGAATAATAAAATTAAAATAATGCCATCACTTCGAGATATTGTATTTACGTTTGCATAATCTGATAAATATAAATCACAAAATAAAACAGCAAATGTCATTGTTATTAGAATAAGCATTGGTATTTCTTTTTTGGTTGTAGTTCCTTTTATTTTAATAGGATGTACTACTGCGGCAACACCAAGTACTAATAAAACATTTACTATATTAGCACCCACAACGTTTGATAGTGTTAAAACACCATTAGCTGATATTAAGCTTGAAAATGAGATTGCTAGTTCTGGTGAGCTTGTACCAAAAGCAACAACAGTTAGGGCGATTATAAATGTTGGAACTTTTAAATAGCTTGCTAATGATGACATTGCATCAACAAATAAATCGGCGCTTTTGACAACTCCATAAAGTGCTAGTGCAAGTAAAATTATTAATATTACCACCATATTAGCACCTATAGTTCTATTTTTTCTATATCATTTACAACATCAAGTTGTGTTTCTAATATATCTTTTAACCTTCTTTTAAAAACATTTACATTTCTTCTTATCATTGTGGCATCTCTTTCGGCTTTTTCGGCTTCAAGTAATGCTTCATTTATAATTCTATTAGCGTTTTTTTTAGCTTCTTCAATTATTGTTTCACGTTCATTGTATGCTGACGTTTTCATTTGTTCACATGTTTTTTGACTCATTAGGATAGCATTTTGCAATGTTTCTTCCATTTTTACATAGTGATCTAATTTTGTTTTTAAAACAAGTAATTCTTCTCTTGAGCCAATACTTTCGTATTCTTTTAACTTTTTATTTGCATCTTCAATTTCATCACGATTATAGTTACTAAGTTCGTTTTCTAATTCTTTAATTTTGAGTTCTTTAGTATTATTTTCGCTCATCATTTCTTCTACTTTTTTTATAACTTTATCCAAGAATCTATTTACTTCTTCAATGTTATAACCATTAGCAGCGTGACTAAATCCTTTCATGCTTGATCACCTTACCATTCAGTTTCTATACCATCTTTTGCTTTTTCTTCTGTTATTTTACCTTCAACATTCATATTTTTAGGTGTGCATAAAAATATACCGTTTCCAATTTTTTGCATATCGCCACCTATTGCATATATAGTTCCACTTAAAAAGTCAACAATTCTTTTTCCTTGATCTGCTGTAACTCTTTGTAAATTAACAACTACACTATTTCTTGCTTTCAAATAATCACTTATTTGAACAGATTCAGAATATGCTCGTGGTTCGACTAAAATCATTTTAGTTTTACCATCATTACCTTCTAATGCTTCTTCTTCTGTTACATTATAATATTCATCAACAGAAGATGAATTTATATTGTTTGCTTCACTTGTCGAAAATATTTTTTTTATATTAAGCCCCATATTGTATCCTCCTAATTTCTCTATAATAATGATAACACAATTTTAGTTAAAATACAAATAGTTTTTTTAAGTAATATTAAAAATTTTTGTAGTGTTACAATTGATGTGATACCATTTGTATATACAAAAAGCAATAAATCCGTTAAAATAGTTATTGCAAAAAAACTTTAAAGAAAGGATCTATCGCTTATGACAATTATACCACAAAACAATAGATATTTACTACATGAATAAACACAAAATATTATGATTTAAAATTATATAGAATCAAAATCAATTACTTTTTCTTGATATAAATCTTTGTTAATAATTACTTCTAGTTCTTTTATTATTTCTTCCATATAAACCTCTCAGTTAAATTTTATTATACTTAACTAGAAAATATAAAAAAAGACAACCTCTGTTGCCTTAATCATTCACAATATTACTTTCTATAATCGATTTTAACTCATTATATACTTTATCAACTTCGTCTTTTTTTCCTTCAATTGCTACTACATTCATAACAGGTGTTGTATAATTATCTAATTCAAAAGTAACATTGTTATATGTATATACATAGCGCTTTCTTACTAATTTTTTTGTTTCATTTAATTCTAAAATTTCTAATAATGATTTAACAAAATCTCTATTTTCATCATTCATTACTAAATCTTTTGATTCCCTGCTTACCTTTAAAACACTATCACTTAAATTATCGTCTTTAAAATTTAATATTTCAGTTTCATTATCTTTATAAACATTTTTGGTAATTCTAGCCATAACCTTTCCACCATTTTTATAAAGTGTTCTAGTTTGCTCATATTCTTTTTTCAATTCATAATTATTGTCTATACAATAATCAATAAAAGGAGTAATATCCTTTACTTTAAAACTATATTCATATTCATTATTCATTTTCTTTTTTCCTTTCTTAACACTGGGTTTGGATAATTAAATCTTGTAAATAATTGATACTCCGGATATCCTGATAATAAATGTATGCATGCTTCAACTGAATCATCAGTAGTATGTACTAAATTTGTATTTAAATTTGTATCCCATAAAACTTTCTCTCCATTAAACCATTTAATGAAATGATTTTGTATTATTCTAGTCATATTATCCCTAATATAATGTTTTCTTTCATTTAATTCTTTTGCATTTTCACTTACTAAAATAACTTTATTTGGACCAGTCATTTGAAATTCATATTTTAATCCATGTGGATGAAAATATGCCATAGGTCTTAATCCAAACATATTTTTTTCTCCCATATTACACATATAAGAAATAATTATATCTTTTCTTTTTGATATAACATAATCTTCGCAAGATGCTTGGATTCCCATTAAATATGCAGAAGATTTTATAACAACGACATTATAACCATGCTCCCATAGTAATCTTGGAGTTATATGGTTCAACTTTATAACATTACCATTTATTTCAATTGTCCTACACAATTTTAATTCACTGCATATATATTGTGCAATACGCTGTTGTTCCTTTAAATTACTACTTTCTATAGTCATTTTTTTTAATAATTCCTGCCAAGTTTTAATTGTTTTGATTTTATATAATTCATTTTGTAAATATGTACTATTGATATTATCAACTCTATCATAAAAATCAATTTCCATAATTTTTTTTAACTTATCAAAATTACTCATAAAAATGCAATTATAATATTTTAATAATAAACCATCAAACACTTCATTCGAAAAAAACTTTCTTATAATTTTGTAATTATCAATTTGTTTATCATTATAAATGCCTTTACTTATATCATACATATCATCTCTTATAATATCAATGATATTTATAATATTACTATCCAAAACAATATATTTATTATATAAATCTCTATTAGAAAGTTCATTTACTTCTCCAAAACCATATCCTATATCTGGAGTAGTATCAACAAGATATGTTTTATTATTAATGCCATTAACCAATACTGAAAAATGACAATCATAAAAACTATCTATATCAATGTTTTTTCTATTAGAAACCAATACAAATTGAGCATCATTAAATAAATTTAATGACTTTAAATAATCTATAAAGATCTTAGATGATGTATAATCGTCACCTATTAATAGCTCTTTTTCAATTAATGGATTAGGAATTTCCTCATAAATCATTGTTTGTCTAACTATATCAGCTAATATTTGTAATTTTTCATCATCATTAAGTTTATAAAAATCTCTTATAAATGGAGTTTCGCTAAAAGTCTGCCTAGAATCAGCAATCGGTTCTAAATCATCAATCTTAGGTAATAAACTATTCATATTCATCACCTAACACTTTTTTAAAAAACAAATCAAAGTTTTTTTCTAAATTATAATTATTATTCAATTTTTTTTGTGATTCAAAATTCATCTTTTTTATTGTTTCTTCATCAAAATATTTTCTAATTTTATTAGCACTGCTATCAATATCATTCAAATCGACTAAAACACCATCAATCCCATCATTAATCTGTTCATGTAATCCACCACGATCGTTTGCAACCATTAAAACATTATCTTTATTAAATCTACGCATTTCATTTATGATAAGTCCAAACACTTCTCTTTCAGATGGTATTAATAATATCATAGGTTTATTATATTTTTTACAATATATTGTGGTAAAAAAAATGGTTCATCAACAAATAAAAGTGAATTTGTTTTTTTGGCTAATTCTTTATACTCTTTAACAATAGGTTGTTCTTCAAAATATTGCTGAGTTATAACAATAGATTTTATTCCTAATTTACTTCCCAAAAGCATTGTCTTATCTAAATTTTTATATCTTTC
Source organism: uncultured Bacilli bacterium (assembly GCA_934179675.1). GTDB lineage: Bacteria > Bacillota_I > Bacilli_A > RF39 > UBA660 > CAG-884. The sequence continues at coordinate 18,318 of CAKPQS010000017.1, read as the reverse complement.
TGCTCTTCCAAGTGAAAGAATTATTGAATCATAATTATTTACTTCTTTAAAAATTTCATATATGCGATTATTTTCAGTATATACATTATTTCTAAATAAAAGTTCACCATTAATTAAGTCAATATTATTGATAAGTCCATATGAATTAATCAAATGATTCCTTATATAGATTCCAGTAGAAATGGCATAAGTATTATTATGATTATTAATGTAATCAATAACATCTTGTTCCATTTTTACTCTTTCATTGATTGTTAACTTTTCATCACTTAATGACATATCTTCATCATAAATTTTTCCTGTAGAATGCGGAATCCATGCTGTAATGCTATTTTTCTCATTTTTTATTAAAGTTACTAAATAAGCAAAAGGTGTATCATTACATAAATTTAATGCATAATCATAATCACTAAAATTAATCTTATTAATCTCATTAGCAATATTTTTAGAAGCAAGTAACCAATTTTCAATATTACCAAAACTTGTTTTTCCTTTTGTCCCATTTGATAATATATATAACGATGTATTATCTAATGAGGCATGATAATCCCATAATTCTTTATTATACCCCATACTCATTTCGTTAAATTCAAGTGTAAAAAGATTCAAATGATAATCAATACTTTTTTTTGATAATATTTTTCTAATAACTTCTACATACCTTCTTACAATCGTTCCAACACCTGCATAATGACTTATTATTCCATCATGTGCACATAAATTAACTAATAATTTCATTTAATAATTCCTCCATATTTGTTTTATCATAATTAAAAACTCTATAATTTTTTGCATATTTATTTAAATTAAATATCGTTATTTCGTGCATTAATTTTAAATTTTCAACTGAACCAAAAGGATTTTTTTCATCATTTAAGGATGGATTATAAATACCAGGATTATTTAAATAATAATTATATGTATTATCACTTTTATAAATATCCAAAAACTTTTTGAACCAATCCTCAACATAACTTGCATCATATTTATTATCTATTAAATGCAATACTTGATTATATACTAGTGTGCTTATAGGTCCTCTATCAATAATGATTATACCATTATTGTATTTATTTACTTTCATTTCATCATTTTTCAAAAATTTATCTTCAGAATCAATAAAAGCATTTTTAATATCAGGATTAATAAGTTCGTCAACAACATATACATTTTGCAAATTCTTTTTTCTGATTTCATTAACTAAATATGTCTTTCCAACAGTAGGTAATCCTTCTATAAATATTATTTTTTTCATATATAATACCGCCAAAATTAAATATATTATAGCACAATTACAAAAAAATAAACTACTCAATTGTAGTTTATTAAATTAAATTTATGTAGTGTTACAATTGATGTGACACCATTTGTATATACAAAAAGCGATAAATCCGTTATAAAGAAAGAATCTATCACTTATGACAATTATACCACAAAACAATAGATATTTACCACATGAATTAAAAACAAAATATTATGCTGTAAAATTATATAGAACAGGAGCTTCAGTACACTTTGTATGTAGAAGATATAAAATCTCTAAATCATCATTAATGAGATGGAATAAAAAATACGATGATACAAAAGAATCTTTAATAAATAAATCACACAAACCAATTAGTAAACATCCTATGATGATACACCAACTAATATTGGGAAAAACTCGCAAATGGATGTTAAATATGTTCCTAAAACCTGCTATGTTGGTATTGATGGACAAAAGTTCTATCAATATACTGTAATAAATGATGCTTCTAGAGAAAGATTTATTTATCCTTATAAAGAACAATCATCATATTCTACCATTGATTTTGTTAAAAGAGCAATTGTTTATTTTGGTTATAAACCTCAAATAATTCAAACCTATAATGGTACTGAAATAATTAAAATATTTAATTATTTATAACCATCTAAAAAACAATATACAACAATAACTAAACTGATTGTATCATATTGCTTTAATTTTTTTACAAATTTGGTCTCACATCATTTACAACTACACATTTTTTTAAGTAATATTAAAAATTTAAAAAGCAGATAAAATCTGCTTTAACAAACATTTCCATTTTGGATTTTTTTTAGTGCTGTTCCTAATGAATTTCCTAAATCATAAAACATTTTGAAGAAACTAAGTAAATTTTGAAGAAGTGCTCCTGTTATATTAATTCCTCCACTTATTTGTTTCATTTCATTTTTAGTTAAATAGTGCAAATTGATCACCCCCTACATTTTGAAGGATTTGTATATCCTACAACAACACCGATTAAAAAATTTAAAACTGCACTAAATCCTATAGCTAGTCCAATTGAGAAACCAGCACCACCTGATATTTTTTTCATTTTAAAATTGTCTATTTTTTTCATATCTTTCCTCCTTTGATATCATCAAATAAACTTTTTTCGCCATATATAAATTTTAATTCTACTGCTTTTTTATCTGTTTTATAATCACTTTCAATTGTTATCATTTTATATATAACATTATTATTAATATAATAATTATCACTTATTTCAATGATTTTATAATTATATTTTTTATTTTCAAAAACTAGTGTATTTGGTAATTTAGGTATATTTTCATCTTCTACTAAAATTTGTGTTTTATTATTTTCTTTTATGCCTGTATAAATAGCACTATTTTCGTATTTTTTTAACAAAACAAACAAAATAAGCATAGTTAATAACAATACAAATATCATCCAATAATTAATAAATTTTTTAGTTTGAATTACAAATGGAAACATCTTTTATAATTCTCCCTTCTTTAAGCTCAACTACGCGTTTAAATAAATCCATATTATCAAGTCGATGCGAAACAAAAATAATTGTCATATTCATATTTAAGATATTTTTTAAAATTTTTCTTTCTAAATTAACATCTACGGCATTTAAACCTTCATCAATTATTAATATTTTAGGTTTTTTGAGTAATGTTCGTGCTAAAACAACTCGCATTTTCTCGCCCCCTGACAAATTAAAACCATTATCTTCTATTAACATTTGATAATCTTTATTTAAATATACTTTATGTGATATTTCATTAACTTCTTTTTGTTTTGTTTTACTATCAAGTATTAGATTTTCATATAAACTTGTATTAAAGAGCATTTCATTTTGGGATATATAACATATATCACCATTTATATCGATATCATTGATATCAATATTATCTATCATTATGCTGTTTTTTTCGGCTTTATAATATTTTAGTAATAATTTAAATAAACTACTTTTTCCTGATCCACTTGCACCTATAACCATTATTTTTTCATTTGGTTTAATTGATAAGTTAATATTTTTTAATATATTTTTATAGTTATATGCAAAATTTAGATTTTTAATTTCTATATTGCCAGATTCAATTTTTTCTTCTTTGGTATCTTCTTCATAGTAATATAAATCAATTATTCTTTTAATTGAACTTTTTATTTCATTTAAATTTAGCAAAGAATCTAAAATACTTTTTAGGGGTTCAAATAAATAGCTAAATAAGTAATTAAAAGTTATTAGTTTTCCTAAACTAATCTCATTATTTCCAACCATAAGTGCACCTTTATAAATGATGAAAGATGTAAAAATTAATATAATAATATTTTCAAATAAATTCATTATTTCACTTACATTTTTCGTTTTAAAATATTTATAGCTAAATAATCTTAATTTATTTTTATATTTATTTAAAACGTATTTATAAAGATTAATTCCTTTTATGGTATTATATGCACTTATTGTTTCAGTTAGATAACTTACTTCTACTGCTTTGTTTTCTTGAATATCAATTATTTTATTTTTAAAATATTTATTAAATAATAAAGAAATTATTGAATATAGTGCTATGTTTAGGAGCGCTAAAAAGAGCAATTTTGCGCTTATTGAAAATAAGAGTAAACTAGCAATAAAACTTACAAATATACTTGTTATAAAATTTAAAATAATATCACACATATATTCTTTAACATTATTTAAGTTATTAATTCTTGATATAATATCACCTATATTGCGATCAGCATAATATTTGAAGGGTAAATAAATCATTTGTTTATAAACATCATAGTTCATATCTATATCCATTTCATATTTAACATAATTAAATATTTTATTTTTCATATATGTAGTTATTTCTTTAACGATACCTAAAAATATAAAACTTAAAAATATATAAAATAATTTTTGTTTATTATTTAAAGCATCAATTATAAACTGAAAATAATATGTTGAGCATATTGTAAAGATTGTTACTAAAAAGGAAAATATTAATACTTGCCAAAGATTAACTTTTTGATTTTTTAAGAAATGCCATATAAATGAATAAATATTAATTTTTTCTGGTTTATAGGGAAGTTTTTTTATAGGATACATTGTAATTATGATATTGTCCCAAATTTTTATAAATTCATCAATAGTAATAGTTTTTAATTTTGTTCCCGGGTCACCTATTACTATTTTATTTTTTTTATAATTAATTTCATATACAATTACATAATGACCATTATTTATTTTTAAGTGAGCTATAAAAGGAAAATAAATATTATCTTTTTTTATATCTTCTATTTTACCTTCCAATGCTTCGGCTGAAAAACCATATTTTTTAAATGCTTCTACTAAATCATATACGCTTACCCCATATTTGCTCGTATTGGTTACATCTCTTAATTCTTCCATGCTTACATAAGCACCATAATATTTTAATATCATTGACATACATGTTGCAGCACAATCTTTTTGTTCAGTCTGTTTTATGAATGGATATTTTTTCATGCCTTTATCCCCTCCCGATAATACTATACGGTTTTTTTTAGCAATTTCCTTGTTAATTTTAAAAAAAAATATACATTTAATTATTTTTAATGTATATTTTTATATATTTATCACCATATTTTTTTTCTTTATATATTTCATAATTTGATTTTATATTTTCTTTTGTATATTCACAAATGATTAATCCATTTTTATTTAATATATTGTTTTGTTCAATTAATTTAATGGCATCATTTATTAAAAACAAATCATAAGGGGGATCTAAAAAGATAATATCAAATTTTACTTTTGTGTTTTTTAAAAATGTTTGAAAATCATTATTAATAATAAAAACATTATCAATGTCTTTAGTATTATTTTTTAATATTTCTGTTATCTTTTTATTTTTATCAATAAAATAGCACTCTTTAGCTCCATTACTTAAGGCTTCAATTCCAAGGCTTCCGCTACCACAAAAAAGGTCTAAACAAATACTTTCTGGAATATATGATTGAATCATCGCGAACAAGGATTCTTTTATGCGATCCATTGTTGGTCTTGTTCCTAAAATGTTATATTCTTTGATTATTTTTCCTTTATATTTTCCACTTATTATACGCAAATTAATCACCTAATCCATTATATAAAATATATTTTAAATTGTCTATATACATTTTAATTTTCGTATGCTATAATATGGGGCGATCGAGGGAAATGTTATGAAAAATACTATTTTTTATTTAAAAAACAATAAATATATTTCTATTTTTAATGCATGTATAAAAGCTATTATTTCTTCTTTAGCAATTAATACAATTCTTATTATGGCACCTTCTATTCAAATTAAATTTGCTTTTTCATTATTAATTGTTTTAAAAAATATTGTTGATTTAAATAAGATCATAAAATATAGCAATGTAGAAAAGAAAAATTTTTATGCTAATAAAATACTTCACGAACTTGAGATTACTAAAGAAAATAAGAAAACTGTTAATACAAGATTTGATGATGATTTAATTAATTATATAAATGTATTTTTAAAACGGAATAATGAGGATATTCCTTCTTCTTATTTAGATTTAAGAAATAAAATATATAATTTAGATATTGATAAAAAAATAAATTTAATCAATTTATTAAATAATTTAACTGGTAATAAATACGATACCAAAATTTTTGATAGTTGTTCTAATAATTTATATAAAGAATTTAAAAATTCAATTATTAAGCCTATTTTAATAGGTGCTAGTATGGGAATGTTTGTTGCAACTAGTATTAATTCTGTTGATCCAAGTATAATGGCTAGTATATATAATAGTGCTGGTCTTGGTATTTTATTTAATAATATTTCTAAAAAGTCTACTATTGGTATTATTGGTATGGTTTTAGGTACTATTTTAACTAAAAGTATTCAGTTTATTCCTATTGTTGGAACAAGTTTAATTGCTAAAGAAAATATAATTTTAACTTCTATTATTACTTCATCTTTTTATTTGATTTTTAATACAGGCAAAAAAATATTTAATTCAGTTAAAAATTATATTCAAAGAAAAATATTTATAAATAATTATAAAAAAGATTTAGATATTGATTCTATTTTATATGCTAAAGATAATTTTGATAATTATGTTGTAGATAAAAATATTATAAATATTATTACTTATTTAAAAGAAAACAATATTAATATATCTAATGCTTCATCTATTTTAGAATTAAAGATGGGTATAAATAAATTATCTTTTATAAATAAAATTAAAGTTACTAAACTTCTTACAAGATTAGAACGAAAAAATATGAGTTTTAAAGATAAATTATTTAAGTGTGGTAAAGATTTTTTTAGTACTTTATATTATACAATTGTATTAGTTTTAGGGTTATTAACTATTGTTGATATTTTTATCGATAATACATTTCTTGATAGTTTAAGACTACAATTATTTCCTAATTCATACAAAAAATATGATTTAATTAAAGATGTAAAAATAGAAAAAGTAATTGAAAGTCCAACTTGTACCCCTACTCCAACGTGTACTCCAAGTCCTTCTGTTCCAAGTCCTCTTCCTGGTCCTGCTCCTGATTTGTATGTTTCTGAAAAAATTGTTCCAGAAGTAAAAATTGTTCCAGAAGAAAATTTAGTAAAAATGGATTTTATTAATAACCCAAATTTTGTAAATGAATTGTGTTTAAAAAATGGTAAGGATATGTATGATACTTTAAATAGTTTAGATGAATATAAGTTTATTAGTTATTCTGTTAAAAATATGAATTTAGATTCTATTTGTAAACTTACTGATTATATTAATAGTAGTACTATAGATAGATCAAATATTAATTATTCTTTTATTAAAGATAGTGTTAATGAAAGATTAATTGAAATTAATAAATATGTTCAAAGTATTATGGATAAAACAAAAACAACAAGTGTAATCCTTGGTGGTTCTAATTTTATTATTAGTTCTAAAAAGAAAACTTTAAAAAAATAGGCTTTTTAGCCTATTTGATTTTGGATAAAAAAGTTGATAACATATCAATTGCACCTGCTACTTCACTTATTTTATCTGTTATTCGAAGTTGCATTTTATCTTTAACATCATTTTCAAATAAAATAAAATTTTTTGAACTTCTGTTTAATTTTTTATACCAATAAGAATTATTATGCAGATATTCAATATATTTAGGATTACTTTTTATTTTAAATTGAGTATTTATATACATTAATCATCAAAATGTTTATATAGTGGCCTTGGTTTATAATCTTCTTTTTTAGTGCTTTTATGTCCAAAATCTTGAATTATATCAACTACTTTTTGTAAATTATTTACGCCACTTTGAACACTATCTAAATCAATATTTTTAAACCATTTAAAAGCTTCTGCTAAACCTATTCCACCTGCAATATCTCTTTCAGTACTTCTTGTATTTATATATTTATCCCAAATATTATTATTTTCACCATACATATCATACATTTCATAAAATTTTTGCCAGGTCATTTGATTATTATTAACATAATTAATTAGGCTTGGATTTTTTTTTACAAATTCTTTAAATTCTTCTTTTGCCATATAATCACCTATTAAATTATATGTAATAAGTTAATATTGTTTACAAAAAGATAGTTCTAATTACATATAGAACTATCAGTATATTGTTTTAAATCATCGGCTACAAAATAACATTTATTTTCACATTTTACAGTTAATTTAATAAAATATTTATTATTTTTTTCTAAAACACTTATTATATCATCATCTACTAATCCTTCATTTTTTAGTGATTCAATACAAATATTATAAGTACTATTATTTTTTTTAAAGAATCCTTTTTGATCAGCATAATTTATTGCTGCATTTTTTACTAAATCTTTTTGAGCATCAGTAAGTGTTTTTTTTGAATCATTAACTTGTTTTAGAATACTAGTAGCGGTAATTGTTATTACAACTCCTAAAACAATTAAAACGGCAAGTAATTCAACTAGTGTAAATGCTTTTTTATTCATAATTATTTACTATTGTTCCAATAGCCTCCCCATTACATACTTTAACAATATTATTTATATCACTAGCATCATAAACGACTATTTTGATGTTATTTTTTTGGCATATTTCAAACGCTGAAATATCCATAATTTTAAGTTTTTTATTAATTGCTTCATTATAAGATAATCTATTATATTTTGTGGCATTTAAATTTGTTCTTGGATCGCTATCATATATTCCATCAACATTAGTTCCTTTTAATATATAATCAACCATTAATTCTGATCCTCTTATTGCTGCTGTTGTATCAGTTGATAAACATGGTATTCCAAGTCCACCTGCTAAAATGATTATTTCATCTTTAATTAGTTCTAATGCTTTATCAGTATTATAGTTGGATGTAAATTCTAGATTAATACTAGACATTACTGTTGCTTTAACTCCTATTTCTTTTAAGGCTGATTTTAGGCATATTGCATTCATTGTTGTTGCAAGCATACCAATAGAATCACTATCGGTTAAATTCATTTCTTCATGGCTTCTTCCTCGCCATAAATTACCTCCTCCAATTACGATACATACTTCATTTCCTTTGTTCTTACATTCTTTTAATATGTATGCTAGTTTTAAGGCTTTGGCAAATGAAACTTCATTTTGGCCTAATAATTCGCCACTTAATTTTAATAATAGTCTCATAATTTACTCCTAATCTAAAAATTCAATTGTTTCTAAAAAATCATCAATTGTATATATTTTTTTATCTATTTCTTCAATACTTGTTTTCTTTTCTTTTGTATCATCTTTTGTTATTTCTTCTTTTTTTACAAGACAGCATTCTATAAAAGCATCTGTTATTTTTCCTTTAGTTATAGTACTTCCAGCTGAATATCTATCAACTATTGGTAATTCGGTTAATTTTATATAATCAATATCATTTTTTATTTTATAACCAATATTTACTTTATTTACAATGAATGTTTTTAAAATATGGTAAGGGTTAGTTTTAACATCCCTGATTATTAAAACTCCTTTTTTACCTCTTGATGTTTTTTCAAATTCTGTTAATTTAACTCTTTTTCCTGTACTTTTATCGGTTATGACTGTTAAATATTCTTCTGTTTCAGCAAATGTATAAGCACTTACTACTTCATCGTTTTTAAGGTTAATTGCTTTAACACCGCTTGATTTTACGCCTGATAATGGTACTTCTTCTGTACTATACCATAATCCATTTCCGTTTAATGTTGAGATAAAAATGTTAGTATTATTGTCTATTGATACATTAATTACTTCATCGTTGTCTTTTAGTTTAATTGCACTTATTGGTTTATTATATCTTGATACTTTATAGTCTTTTAACATACTTCTTTTAACCATTCCTAGTTTAGTAAATGTAATGACGTTTGTTTCATCAAAATCATATATTGGATATGCATTAATTATATGTTCATTTTCATCTATTTTTATAACATTACTTATATGTTTACCCATTTCTTTCCATTTTGCATCTGGGATTAGATAAACTGGTAAATATAAATAATTTCCTTTGTCTGTAAATAATAATAGTGTATCAAGGGTATTCATATTAGCTAGTCTAATAATGTAATCTCCTTCTTTTAGGTTTGGTTCATTATCACTTGATGAATAACTTCTACTACTTACTCTTTTGATATATCCGTCATGTGTTACAACAACAATAACATCTTCTTTAGTTATCATATCGGTTGTATCTATTTTAATTTCGGTTATTTCATCTTTTATTTCTGTTTTTCTTGGCACAGCATATTCTTTTTTAATATTTCTTAATTCATTTTTCATGACTGTTTTTAGTTCTTCAGGATTGTTTAATATTTTTTCTAATTCAGTTATAATTAAGCTTAAATTTTTATGTTCTTCTTCAAGTAATGTTACGTCTGTGTTTGTTAATTTATATAATTGCATTGTTACAATAGCGTCTGCTTGTAATAGTGTAAAATCATAAAGTGTATGAAGGTTTTGTTTTGCATCTTCTTTATTTTTACTTTTTCTAATTGTTTTGATTATTTCATCTAACATTCCTAGTGCTTTTATTAAGCCTTCTACGATATGCATTCTTGCTTTTGCTTTTTCTAAATCGTATTCTGTTCTTTTAGTGATTACTTCTTCTAAATGATTTATATAAGCATCTAATATGGCAATTATTCCAAGTGTCATTGGTCTTTTATTTACTATTGCAACCATATTATAAGCGTAACTAATTTGTAATTCTGTATTTTTAAGTAGATAGTTTAATATTAATTCTTCATTTGCTTCTTTTTTTAGATCGATCGCGATTCTTAAGCCATCTCTATCGGTTTCATCTCTTACTTCTGTTATGCCATCTACTTTTTTGTCGATTCTTATTTCATCTATTTTTTTTACTAATAATGCTTTATTTACATCAAATGGTATTTCAGTTACTATTATTTGTTTTTTGTTTTTTTCTTTAACTATTTCACATTTTGATTTTACGATTACTTTTCCTCTACCATTTGTAAAGGCGTCGATTATGCCTTTTTTTCCTTCGACAATGCCACCTGTTGGAAAATCTGGTCCTTTTACAATATCTAATATAGTGTCTAATCGACAGTTTGGGGAATCGATTCTTTTAATTGTTGCGTCTATTACTTCTCCTAGATTATGTGGTGGTATATTAGTTGCATATCCGGCACTTATTCCTGTTGCACCATTTACTAATATGGCTGGAAATTTAACTGGTAATACTGTTGGTTCTTCTAGTGTATCATCATAGTTAGGACTCCAAACAACAGTGTTTTTTTCGATGTCTTTTAAAAATTCGTTGCTTATTTTGGATAGTCTTGCTTCTGTGTAACGCATTGCTGCTGCTCCGTCACCATCCATAGATCCGTTATTTCCTTGCATATCAATACAAATAGCGTTACTTTTCCACCATTGACTCATTCTTACCATTGCTTCGTATATTGATGAATCGCCATGTGGATGGTATGATCCCATTACATTACCTACTGTTTTAGCACATTTTCTGTATTCATGATCATAAGTATTTCTATCTTTATACATTGTATATAATATTCTTCTTTGTACTGGTTTTAATCCGTCTCTTACATCTGGTAAGGCTCTATTTTGGATTATTTCTTTTGCATATCTTTTAAAACAGTTTCCCATTATATCTTCTAGTGTATAGTCATGTATTCTCTTTATTATGTCTTCCATTTTTCTCACCATATTTATGATAACATAAATTTGTTTAAAAAAAAAGGCTTTTATTTAATTGTTTATAAAAACCTTTTTATTATTTATTTTAGAATTCCTTTAACTACATTACTGTTAGATGATTTAGTTTTAATCATATTATCAACTAGTGTTTCTGTTTCTGATGTATAGTTTACGATTATTTTAGCATTTGGATCGGTTGCTGCATCAAGAAACATGTTTTTATAGTTTTCCTCAGTTACATTTGGATTCATAATTGTAATCTCTGTTTGTAATTTTGTGCATTTTTCAAAGATAGCAGAACGGTATTGGTAATAAATCTCTACTTTTGATGTATCAAAATTACTTAAATTAAGTTTCTCTAAAGATAAACAACTATAAAACATTCCACTCATATCTGTTACATTTGCTGTATTAAAATTACTTAAATCTAAATTTTTTAAAGATGAACAATATTGAAACATTTGGCTCATATTAGTTACATTTACAGTATTAAATTTACTTAAATCTAAACTTGTTAAGGATTCACATCTATAAAACATTTCATACATATTTGTTATATTTGCCGTATTAAAACTACTTAAATCTAAATTTATTAAAGATTTACAGTTATAAAACATCTCGCGCATATTTGTTACATTTGACGTATTAAAACTACTTAAATCTAATGTTGTTAAGGATGAACAATGAGAAAACATATAAGACATATCTGGTACATTTGCCGTATTAAAATTACTTAAATTTAAACTAGTTAAAGATGAACATTTATAAAACATATTATGCATATCTGTTACATTTGCCGTATTAAAACTACTTATATCTAAACTTGTTAAAGATGAACAGTTAGAAAACATCGTCATCATATCTGTTACATTTTCCGTGTTAAAACTACTTAAATTCAAACTTGTTAATGATGAACATACAACAAACATACCATACATATTTGTTACATTTGATGTATTGAAATTACTTAAATCTAAATTTGTTAAGGATGAACATTTAACAAATATTTGGAACATATTTGTTACATTTGTAGTATTAAAATTATCATTAAAATTAATTTGTATAAGTTTTTTAAAGTAACCGAATAACTGTTCACAATTAGAAGGTGCAAATATTGGTGCTTCACTTACTATATACAAATCATATAAAGATTTGGTATTATCAGTGTCATCTTTTAATCCTGTATCAACTAGATAACCATAAACCTTATTTTTTTGAGTTGAACTTTCAGATATATCCCAACATAAATTTTCTTCAGTACAAGTATTTGGTAAATTACTTAAATCATTACTAAAGTCAATCGTTCTTATATAAGGTTTATAATTATTATTCCAAAATTCTGTTCCACCATTTGCACTAGAATCAGTACTATATCCATTCTTCATAGTTGCATACTCACTTATTTGAATCGCATTTACCTTAATGGTAACATTTAAACTCTTATTAATATATTTACTATCTTCTAGATCATCAACATAAGGATTCCAGTACCAATATACAGTAAATGATGAAACAGTATTACCTGTTTTCTCTAATAAAGTATACCTTTTATTTAACTGACTTTTATGATCTGGATTTGTATAAAACTTTAAATTAGTAGGCAAATTATTTCTCTCAAGCTCTAGTGTTGCATACATATCAACATCAGAGCCACTAGCATCCATAACAATGTCAAACGATCCACTATCACCAGGATTTACTTCCCCAAGTTCAATAACCTTATTACTCCATACCGTACCATCTGAATCCTTTAAAACAAATATAGCTTTACCAGTATTAGTAGTTAAAGAACCACTTACTATTTTTTGATAATAAGCAACACTTCCCACTATTAAACCTATCATACAAATAACTACTAAAACTATCAAAATATAAATCTTTTTATTTTTCATAAATGACTCCTTAAATAAACTATCTTAAATATCTACCTTATAATAATTTTACAATATTTATTATTAAAATACAATAAAAAAAGAAAGTTTTATTACTTTCTAATCAATTGGTTTAAAAAATAAAGTAAAAATAAAAGAAATAATAATAGCAGAAACAATACCAGATTGCGCTAAATCAAGCATCCCCATAAATAAGCCCATAATACCAGCTTCATTAAATTCACTTAAAGCACCATGAATAAGTAAATGACCAAAACTAGTAATAGGAACACTTGCTCCACCACCAGCCCAAATAATAAACTTATCATATAAACCAAAAGAATCTAAAAAAGCACCAATACAAACAAAAATAGAAGTAATATGACCAGGAGTAAGTCTTGTATTATCAAGAATAATTTGACCTATTAAACATATTAAACCGCAAAATATAAAAGCATTTAAATAAATCATTTTATAACCTCCAAACTAATAGCATGAGCAATCGAAGGAATAGATAATTTTTGATTAACAAGAGTTGTATTATGTAATGAACCAGTACCAACAATTAATACCCTTCTCCATTTACCTTCCTTCATTTTTTTAACAATATAACTATATAAAACAGACATAACACAAGCAGGACCACTACCACCAGAATAAACATCTTGATTATTTAAATCATAAATCATACAAGCTGTATCATCATAATTTTTTAAAACAACATTATATGCTTCCTTTAAATAATCTTTTAATATCTTTTTACCAATTACTCCTAAATCACCTGTAAATACCATATCATAATAATCAATATTCCTATTTGTATCACATAAATGTTTATAAATAGTATCACCAGCAGCACTCGCCATAACAGCGCCCATATTGTAAGCATCCTTTTGATTCATATCTGATACTATACCAATAGTAGAAGATTCTATTTTAATATTACTTTTAGTTGAACTTATTAAAGCACTAATACCACCTGTTACTGTAAATGTTGAACACTTTGGTTTTGGACCACCATATTCAACAGGATTCCTAAACTGTTTTTCAGCACTATTGTTATGTGATGATACACTACAAATAATATTTTTACATCCTTGTTCAATCATATTTGAACCAATAATTAATCCTTCTATTCCAGAAGCACAAGCATTATATATACCTAAAAAAGGTATCTTAATTCTTGATGCTACCACATTAGAACTAATTAATTGATTTAATAAATCACCAGAAATAAATAAATCTATATTATTTTTTTTCATACCAATTTTAGATAATAATACATTAACACTTTTTTCAAGAATTAACATTTCTGCTTGTTCCCATGTTTTTTCACCAAAATATAAATCATCATAACTATAATCAAAATATTTTGCTAAAGGTCCCTTTTTTTCATAAGGACCTGTTATTACAGCTGTTTCTAATAAATATACATTTTCATATTTTTGTGTCATTTTAACCTCCAAATATTAAAGCTCTTACAATTCCAAATACATAAGCTGAAACAATACCAAATAATATTACTGTACCTGCTAATTTAAATATATTGGCACCTATTCCTGTTATTAATCCTTCTTTTTTATATTCTAAAGCAGCACTTTGTAATGAATGTGCAAAACCTGTTATAGGTATTAATAAACCACTTTTAGCAAAACTAACCATTTTATCAAAAATGCCTAAACATGTTAATAAACATCCAATAAATATTAATGTAATTATCATATATGTGGACGCTATTTTAGATGGTATATCAAATATATAGGAATAAAAATCAACAAGTAAATTACCAATCATTCCCATTAATCCACCTACTAAAAATGCTATTATACTATTTTTTAATCTATTTTCTTTTATTTCATATCTATCAACAATTTCCTGATATTTTTTACTATCCATAATTTCCTCCTAATAGTATTATGGTATTATTATTTTTTTTCATACAAAAAAATCCTAGAAATGACTAGGATTTTAGGTTAACTTTCAATTTTTGTAATATTTTCTTTTCTTTTCTTGATATATCAACTTGGTTTGTTTTTAAATTATCAGCAATTTCTCTTTGAGCAAAACCATAGATATATCTACTGTTAATTAATTCTTTTTCTTCTTTAGTTAATTTTCTTAATTCTTCTTTTAAAGCTACTAAAGAAGAATAATCTATATTTTTATCGCTTATTACTTCATATAGTTGTAAATCTTCACCAACAATAGAATCTAAACTTACTGTATTTTCCATTTGCATTACTTCTTCATATTCATAGTCTGTTATATTTAAAAATTCTATTATTTCTTTTTTTGTTGGAATTCGCATTAATTTTTGAGTGAGCAAAATACTTACTTTATCTATTTTATATTTTAATGAAAGTAATTCTTTACTATATTTTAAATTATTATCATTTATGATCTTTTTCATTTCACCTAATATATATGAATATGCATACGTTGAAAATTTTACATTAAATGATGGATCAAAATTTTTGTATGCCATTATAAGTCCCATATAACCTGCTTGATATAAATCATCTTTATTTTTATAAAAAGAAAACTTTTTTGCTAATGACTTAACATATGGCATATATTCATATATAATATTATTTATATTTTTATCCCTCCTATACAATTATTACATTTTTTTGTTTTCCTAAATATTCTATTTTTTTTAATCCGTATTTATCATATTTAGCGTTCGTTTCTATTAAAACATTAGAAAAACCATTGTTTTGAATTAATTTTATTATACTATTTAGATCATTTACTGTTTCTTTAACTAAATCACCTCCTATTGATATTAGTAAAATTCCTTTCTTAAATGATGTATCAATAATTAGCATTTTGACCACCTATTTTACTTTACCACTTTTTTGACGATTTGTTATAAATCCGACAAAAATAGAACTTTTTTTAATGTTCCAAAAATCGTGATTTTTTTCATCAATAACGTATTCTAATTTTTTTATGTATCTTTCATAATATTCTTTATCATTTGTATATTTATTATCTAAATAGTCTATTATATTTTTATAATCATTTAAGGTATTAAAACATTTATTTTTTTGATTTACTATTTTTTGATAATTTATTTTATTCTTTTCATATATTTTTTTATTTATATTTAATTCATTTTTTATTTTATTAATATCTATTATTTGTTCTTTATAATCAAGTATTTCATTTTCATATTTTTTTATTTGTTTATTTTTCAATTTTATATTATTTTTTAATTTTTTTATTTTATCTTCTAATTTTATTTTTTCTGTTTTTAATTTTTCTATTTCTTTATTATCTTTTATATCAACTATAATTTCTATATTTTTTTCACATTCTGTAAATATAAGTTTTATTTTATATTTTCCGTTTTTATTAAAGTCAATATTTCCTTCATATTTTAAAAATATATAATTGGTATCTATAATATCTAATATTTGCATATTATTTTTGTCTATAGTTTTTTTATAAAGGAAATAATTTATTTTATAGTCATTTAAGTCTTTATATATATAATCATCATAACTTTCTTTAGCGTAATTTCCGTTTATTCTATTATAGTATGTTTTATATTTAATTTCTTGATGATTTTTTAAGTGATAAAATTTATATTTGCCACTTTGATTAATTGTTTCATATGCTAGTTTTGTATCATTTAATTTTGTATCAGAAAATGTAACTAATAATTCACCGCCTTCATAATTTATTTCAATTTCAATATCTTTTAGGTATTGTTTTGATTTTAAATCAAGTATTATAAATTCTTTGGAAGATATACTTTTTTGATTAGTAGATTGTTCTTTATAATCTATTATTTTTTTATTACTATAAATATTTATATTTTCAATATTATTTACTTGTTCTTCTGTATTATTATAAATATAAATATATCTTCCTTGTATTTTTTGATAATCATTAATATCAAAATATTCATCAATTATTGAATCGTTATAATCAATATATCCTTTAATATTTTTACTTTCTTCTAAACTCATATAACTACTATCTTTATACTTATACCATCTATAATTAACATCGATTTCCATAGCACTTACTGGTAGTACTAGAAATAAAAACAAAAAAATTATTATCATTATCATACCTCCTTCTATTTTTTTGTTTTGATTTAATTATATTTTTATCATATATACCTCCTTTCTTAAAGTGTACTATAGCAGTTATTAAGTGGTTTGTAAAATGAGACTTTTCCTTAATTGGGTATAATTTTTATTTTAAAAAAAGGAAAATGTCCTTAAGACAATTTCCTTAATTGTTATATAAAAATATATGAGATTTCCTAAATTACTACTTTTTTATTTTTTTATATTTGTTTTCCTTTTATGATATTACTATTACTTGATTTTGTTGCAATCATTTTATCAACTAATGTTTCTGTTTCTGATGTATAGTTTACGATTATTTTAGCATTTGGATCGGTTGCTGCATCTCTAAAAATTTCAGCATAATCAGTAATACTTGCATTTCTAATAGTTATAGTTGTATTAATTTTAGTACACTCATAAAAAGCTATGGTCCAGTCAGTTACATTTATTGTATTAAAACTTGATAATTCTAATGTAGTTAAAGAGGTAGCTCCACAAAACATATGCCACATACTTGTCAATTTTGAAGTATCAAAATTACTTAAATCTAAACTTGTTAACGAGTAACATCCGGAAAACATATCTGCCATAGTTGTTACATTTGAAGTATCAAAATTACTTAAATTTAATTGTTCGATATTTGAGCATCCAGTAAACATACCACTCATATTTATTACATTAGTTGTATTAAAATTAGATAAGTCTAATGCAGATAATAAAGAGCCTTTATAAAATATATATGCCATATATATTGTTTTTATTGTATTAAAATTGTTATTTAAATTAATTAAAATTAAATTATCAAAATTTGCAAACATCCAAGAACAACTACTTGGTGCAAATATTTCATTTTCACTTACTATATATAAATTATATAAAGATTTAGTAGAATCTGTACTATCTTTTAATCCACTATCTATTAAATAACCAT
>CAKPQS010000016.1 GCA_934179675.1 uncultured Bacilli bacterium | reverse complement strand
TAATAATTACATATAGTATAACATCTATTATCAAC
Organism: uncultured Bacilli bacterium; assembly: GCA_934179675.1. Lineage (GTDB taxonomy): Bacteria > Bacillota_I > Bacilli_A > RF39 > UBA660 > CAG-884. Next base: position 28,961 of record CAKPQS010000016.1, on the reverse strand, counting down.
TTTTCTTCTTGCTCCTACTGATATTCTATGTCCACAATCACCGCAATATAAAAGTCCATCTAATAAATGATTTTCTTTTTTTTCATTTCTTCCAACATTTTTAGGTATTTTTTTTTGAACTTCATAGAATGTTTCTTTATCTATAATTGCTTCATGAGTGTTTTCTACAATAATATACTTACTAGGATCATTTTTAACAACTTTTTTTACTTTATAATTTACTTTACTTCTTTTATTTTGAACTAGATCACCAGTATAATTTCTATTTGTAAGAATATCTCTTATAGACTTTGCATGCCACTGACCATATTTTAAATTATAATTACTTCTCCATTCAAAACTATAATATTGTGCGGGTGTTTTAATTCCTTCTTCTGTTAATTGTTTGGCAATTTTAAAAAAAGTTAATCCCTCTAAACACATTTTAAATATTCTCTTAACAACTTCTGCTTGTTCAGAATTAATAATTAAATGATTTTTATTTTCTGGATCAATATCATAACCAAAAGGTGTTCTTCCACCGACCCATTTACCATCTTTTTGCTTTGCTTTTAGACTTGATTTAATTTTTTTGGATATATCCTTTGCATACATATCATTCATTATTGCCTTAAATGGTGCAATATCACTGTTAGAACTATCTAAGCAAGTATCTATATTATCTGTTATAGCAATATATCTTACTCCATGTTCTGGAAAATATTTTTCTATTAAATTACCAGTACCAATATAATCTCTTCCAAGTCTAGACATATCTTTTGTAATAACCATATTAACCTTATTAGATTCAATATCTTTAATTAATCTGTTAAAATCAGGCCTATCAAAATTAGTACCAGAATATCCATCATCTATATAAATATCATATACACTCAAATTATTTTCTTTTACATATTGAAGTAACAAACTTTTTTGATTTATAATACTTTCACTTTCTGATAATTTATTATTACTAGATGTTTTATCATCATCTTCATGGGAAAGTCTGATGTAAAGACCAACATTGTAATTCTTATCTATATTCTCTAAATAGTTCAAGTTCTTTGCTCATCTTTTAATGATAAATAAGTAGATGATGGCAATACTGTTTTTTTATTTTTACAAATCATTTGAAGTTCTTTTAATAAAACTTTTATAAAAATATCATTTATACTTTCTTTTGAATTATAAATAATGTTTATTTTATATTTATGCATAAGATACATCTCCATTTAATCTTATGACAAAACATAATTAATTAAACATCCATTTAGCTATATTATATCTTAGTGTTAGTACATTTCTACAATGGTTATTCATATTTTTAAATTTATAATGAATAGAATAATATGTAAGTAATTTGTTCTTCAATTTTAATATCAATATTCTTTAATTTTTTTGCTGTTTTAACCACTCAACAGTGTCTTTTATCGTATCTTTCATACTTCTATTTTTAAAGTTTAATTCTTTTTTTGCTTTTTCATTACTAAAATTAGAATTAGATGATAATGTATATAGTGAATACTTTGTAAAAAGCGGAGTTTGTTTTTTTAAATTGTAATAAATTTCAAAAACTGGTGCTATTATTTTGGCAAAACTTATTGGTAAAACTATTTTAATTTTTTTTCTTCCTTGTAAGCCACAAATTAAATCTGTTAATTCTTTAATTGTTATATATTTATTAGATAATATATAGCATTCGCCTTTAGTACCATTTTTACAAGCACTAATAACACCATCTGCAACATCTCTAACATCTACAAAATTATATCCACCTCTTACACAGGCTAAAAGTTTACCATTAGACACTTCTTTTACTAACTCAGTTAAATGACTATTGCCAAAATCATTTGGTCCAATAATTCCAGAGGGATGAATAATACAAGCATTTAAGTTTTTATTTTTTACTGCATACATAACATACGCTGCTGCCTCAGCTTTTGTTTTTGCATATAATCCACGAACATGGTCTGGATTAAAATTTGTCGTTTCTGTTATTAATTCATTTTTAGGTCTTTCCGGGATTGCATGAACACTACTAATATAGATCAGCTTTGCATTTATTTCTAATACTTTATCTACTATATTTTTAGTTCCATTAACATTAACATTATAAACAAATGTATTATATTTTGATTTTATATATACAATTGCTGCACAATGGATTACAAATACTTGCTTACCATAAGTATTTTCAAAGATAGATGATAAAGATTCTTTTTTAGTAACATCACCATAATATATTTTACATTTTAAGTTTTCTAGTGATTTTATGGATTCTCCATTTAAAACAAAAGCCCTTATTTCATTGTCGTTATCTTGTTTTAGTCTTCTTATAATATTATTTCCTAAAAATCCGCTTGCGCCTGTAATAATATAAACTTTTTTCATAATTATTCTCCCTCAATACTCCATTCTAAAAAAACAATTTTAATATCTTTTTATTTCTATGTATATTATACCATTATCTTTTAAAATATAAAAGAGTTAGAAGATATCTAACTCAATTATTTGATCTTAATTTATTTGCTTTTTACTATAAATAATTACCAATACAACTAGTCCAACAATTGATAAAATACCTGTTGCTAGATAAAATGTAATATTATCACCAGTTTTAGGATTTTCTATATTTGTGTTAGATATTTTTTCTGGTGCAACTATTCCATATTCACTTAAATGTGATGTTTCAAATACTATATATCTAAAATATAACCTACTTCATATTTTTTATATCTTTTTAAATATTCTGGTAAAGCAATTTTTATTTTCATTTTGACATTATCAATTTGAACTTTCTGTCCTTTTTATATATATTAATATCTACTAAATATTTAATGTTCTTGTCGGCTAATTCTTTCTTTATTTCAACCGCTTTTATATTCAAAAAATAATCTTTGCTAACTTCTTTTTCAAATATAACATTATCTGTTATATTAATATCAGTGTAATGATCAACAACATTAGTGTTTACTTTTATTCCAAATCGCCAGTAACATCTGTTACTCCCGCCTTAACATTTACTGTAAATGAAACTATACCCACTATAAACGCTAACAGTTTGACTTTTTCATAATCTATCTTCCTTTTTATTCTTCATACCTAACTTCACTCTTATAATTAAATCCACTCAAAAAATAATCATATGAATAATCTCTTACCCTGTTTTCCATAATATCATTTATAGGTATAAGCGTTAAATCCTTTAATATTACATATTTATATGTAAATGTTAGTATTTCATTATAATATTTAGTTAGCATATTAATCTTTACTGTAGTAGTAACTGTTTTATTTAAATTGGTATCAAAGTAACTCATTAATTCATAAAAAGCTTTATCAGTTTTAAGTATTCTTTCATTGTATATTCTAATTATTTTTTCTGCTTCATAATTACCACTAACTTTTTCAATTGTTGGATATTTTTCGTTACCATAGTTTTTACTATACAATACATTTTCTTTTGCATAAACATAATTAGACATAAAATCATAATCTATCTTTTTACCAAGAAATTCTGTTGAATATTCCCATTTAAGATAATTACTTAACTTATAGTTTGCATTTAAATACATGTCATAACTATCTCTAAGTTTATTATCTGTATTATCATCATGTAATGTATATATAGTGTCATTATAATCATAAAACTTTATATCTGAGCCAGAATTTGGGGCAATATTCATAACCTTAATACTATTATCTATATCATATACCTTTTTATATTCAAACTCTCCACTATCTAATTTACTAGGATTAAAAATATATATAGAATTACTATTAATAAATGAATATTGACTAAATAAAGTATCTTCTGTTAGAATTTCTCCACCTTTTAATTTTAAATATTCTTTAGTAGGATACTTTTGCTTTAATTCTTCCTGTATTGTTTTTGCTACTAACGAATCATCTAAAATAGGATCTATTGGCATTGATTTATTACTTTTGATGGCAACTATAGCAATTATAACAACTATCAATATGGCAAGTGCTATAACAGCATATATAAATTTTTTAGTTTTCATATTACACCTACTTTTCTATATATCCACTTGTCTTTTTTGAATACATATCATCAGTTACTGGTTTATATCTTTCACCATCATAATCATCTGTAAATCCATTGTATGCTTTATATATTTCATTAGTTTCAGTATCATATACTCTTTCATAACCAAGTGTTGCATCACTCTGTTTTTGACTCATTATATCAAAAGATGTATTTCTTTTATTCCATGAATTCATTATTCCATCACTTATTTGATTTCCTATTTCTCTAACTTGTTGGAAATTTTTCATAACAGCATCTTGCTCGTTATAAAAACCACTTATAAATGAATTAGTAAAACTAAGTGAAGCACATATAGTATTTAATGTGTCTTGCCAATCAATAAATTCATCTTTTGGTGTTGTAATAAAAATTGTATCATATACATTTAAAAAATATATATCAATTTGTTTTCCTGAAATTATATTTTCAGTGACATAATATGACCCAGCATCATATACGTAAGCTGTAAATATCCCTTCGCCTTCTTTACCTTTATCATCTTTAAATGTTGCTCTTAACATATCACCGCCTAAAACACTTTTTCCTAAGTTTTCGCTTACTGTAAAATCAGTTAAGGTTGGAAAAGTAAATGAAGCTGTATTATTTAAAGTACCTAAATCATTAAATATTTTATAAAAGCCTTCGGTATCTTTAGTAGCTATTACACTAGTTTTCGCAAATGGATTATTTGGATAATATTTTTGTTGCCACCTTTTAGCATCTTCTGATTTATTATAGCCTTCTGTTTTCATATTTAAGAAAAATTGGTACAGTGGATTATTAGGATCATATATTTTAATAGTGTAATGAATATAATCTCCTAATGTATCAACTTTCCATCCTTTTGGCTTTTTGATTGAAAACTCGTTGGTTGAATAATCCTCAAGTTCTATTTTGCTAGCCTCTGATTTTACTATTTTCACATTTGCATCAGGATTATAAAATATTCCGTTACCTTTAATATTGCCTTTATTAAACAGAATGATACAAACAATAGCAGCCAGAACAACCGCACAAATTATAATTAAATTTTTTTGTGAAATATCGAATTTTCCAATTTTCATAATATCATATTTCTCCTCTTTCTTTATTATTATAAGTTAATAAATTAAACTGGGCAATAGAATTGTCTCAAAAAGCATTGTTTTTGGTGGAAACTTATTTTTATTACTTAAAATTTATAGTATAATACTCCTAAGGAAGTGGTATATTATGAAGTTTAAAGAGGTTTTAAATAAATATTTAAAAGAATTAGATTGTTCTTCTAAGAAACTTTCAGATGAATCTGGGTTATCTGAATCAGTTATATGTAGATATAGAAGTGGTGAAAGAACTCCAGCTAAAAAAAGTGAACAAATTAATAAATTAACTACAGCCATTTTTAATGTTGCTAAAGAAAAAGGTAAAAACAAGTATACACTTGATAAAATAGTGAATGATTTTAATTCTACGTTACCAAGTGATGATTTTGACTACGCAACATTTAGCAATAATCTAAATACTCTAATAACATCATTAAATATAAATACTAATGAAATGTCAAAATACATAGTATTTGATGCATCCCATATTTCAAGAATTAGATATGGTAAAGCTAGACCATCTAATCCTATAGAATTTTCAAATAAAATATGTTCTTATATTTTTTCTAGATATAAAAACTATGATAGTATAAATAGCTTATCGACTATTATCGGTTGTAAGAAAAGTGAATTAACAAACGGCAAATTTCATAATACATTACTTGCTTGGTTAACTAGTGAAATAACGCACACTAAAAACCAAGTTTATGATTTTTTACACAATCTTGATTCATTTAATCTAGATGATTACATAAAAGTAATAAAATTTGATGAATTAAAAATTCCAAGTATTCCATTTTATAAAGCAAAAACAAGACATTATTATGGTCTTGAAGAAATGAAACAAGGCGAGTTAAACTTTTTTAAAGGTACTGTCTTATCTAAATCAAAAGAAGATATATTCATGTGTAGCGATATGCCAATGGAAGATATGGCTGAGGATATAGAATTTGGTAAAAAATGGATGTTTGCAATTGCTATGTGTTTAAAAAAAGGACACCATCTAAATATTATCCACAATGTAGATAGACCTTTTAATGAAATGATGCTAGGACTTGAAAGTTGGATCCCAATTTATATGACAGGTCAAATATCTCCTTACTATTTAAAAGATTTTAAAAATAATATATATAATAATTTAAACTATGTATCCGGAGTAGCTGCTTTAACTGGAGAATGCATAAAAGGATTTCATAATAAAGGTATGTATTATTTAACTACTAATAAAAACGAAATTAACTACTATAAAGAAAAGGCAAACCTACTACTAAAAAAAGCAAAGCCACTTATGCAAATTTATAGAGAAAATAATATAAGAGAATACGAATTTTTTTTAAAAAAAGATGAAAGCATCGAGTGTGATAGAAAAAGATATCTTTCTTCACTACCATTATTTACATTTTCAGATGAATTACTAATGAAAATATTAAAAAGAAATAAACTTTCAAAAGCAGATATTGATAAAATAGTTAGATACAAAAAAGAAGAATTAAAATATATGAATAGCATTCTTAATAAGAATAAAGTAAGCGACTACATTTATGTAATTAAAGAAAATGAGTTTAAAAATGATACCCCATTGCTTTCATTGAATAATTTATTCATAGATAAAAAGATATGTTATACATATAAGGAGTATATAGAGCATTTGAAACAAACCAATGAATATGCAAAAAAAATAAATAATTATGAAATAAATCATATAAATGATAAAACATTTAAAAACATAACTATAACATTTATTAAAGATCATTATGTAATTATTTCAAAAAGTTCTAACCCAACTATACATTTTGTTATTGAACATCCTAAATTAGTTGATGCTATTGAAAACTTTAATCCACTTATAAAGGAATAGCTGTATGAAGAAAAAAATAGTATTTATTTTACTTTTTATTTTCTCTATTTACAATTTAATTAAATGGAAATCAGACTCAAATAAAACTAATGAAGCAATATTCAATTTTATAATTACTATTTTCTTTACTTAAAACATTAAACAAAATAGTACTTCCATTTTCAGTAATAAAATAATTGTCAATAGGTCCATAATTATATCTTTCACTCCAATTTAAACTATAATAATCTATCAAACAATGTTCTAACTGAAAAGCGTAACAATAATATTGATTCTTTCTTCTTTTCATTCATTTACAATCACCTCAATAGTAATTGTACCATTAAAAAAGTCTAGGGGAACCGATATTTAAATTTACCGATTTCCTACATTTTATTTTACCATTTACAATATCTCACTTTTGCATTACGACTCGAATTCTTGTTTAACTACGCCTAAACATAGTCTTGCGATTTTGCTTCCAATGTTAGTTGTCTTCCCACCCATTATATACACCGAACTGACGCATCACCTATAAATATTATGTCACACAAAAAGACATTTTTATCAAAATGTCTTTAGTTTGTACTAGTTTTCTCTCTAATATTTTTGTTTATCATAAATTATCACTCTTGTGGTACTTCATGATAAAATTCTTTTTCAACACATTTTGTAATTGTAGGTTCGATTACTTCATTTTGACGGCATGGATCCATATTTTGATTGCATCCACATCCATAGTTTCTTCTTCCAAAACCAAATAACATAAAAACCTCCTAACTACTTTATAGTATGAGGTTTTTTATTTTTTTGTATGAGCAAATAACTATTATATTTGTCTTTTTATCCATTCCATTATTATATTTACAATATAATCAATATCTTCATCTGTTAAAATTTTGTTTTTATCAATATGATGCCACTTTTCCAAACATGATCTACAACATGTAGCTGTTGCATGTTGAGCGATAAAAACAGGATGTCCATGAGTTGGTGTTTGTTTGCCATCATTTACTAATCTTTTATCTTTTAATCTTTGATTTATAAATTCATAAGCATGTTCTTTTATCTTACCCAATGACCTTTTTTCAATATAAATTTTATCTTTTTCTTTTAATTTAAAACTATTTCTAAATTTTGATCTAGAAAGTTTATATAATATTTCTTCCGTTTTCATATTAAAATGGTAACTTCATATTTCCATTTTGAAGTTTTTTCATCATCTCTTTCATTTGTTCAAATTGTTTTAAAAGTCTATTTACTTCTTCAACACTTCTACCTGATCCTTTAGCAATTCTCATTTTACGACTTGCTTTTAATACTTCTGGATGTTTTCTTTCATAAGGTGTCATTGATAATATAATTGCTTCAACGTGCGCTAAATCTTTAGGATTTATTTGGACATTATTTAGTCCCATTTTATTCGCACCTGGTATTAATTTTAGTAAATTTTCTAACGGACCTAATTTTTTTATTTGATTCATTTGTTTTAAAAAGTCTTCCAAATCAAATTTACCTTTTTTCATTTTTTTAGCTAATTCTTCTGCTTCTTTTTCATCAATAACAGATTCTGCTTTTTCAACCATTGACATTAGATCACCCATATCAAGTATTCTACTTGCCATTCTATCGGGATAGAATTCTTCCAAGCCATCTAATTTTTCACTTGTTCCTATAAATTTTATTGGAATATGTGTTAAATGACGAACTGATAAAGCAACACCACCTTTAGTATCACCATCAAGTTTTGTTAAAATCGCACCTGTTAAATTTAATTTTTCATTGAATCCATTTATTACATTTATAGCGTCTTGTCCAATCATACTATCTAGTACAAGTAATATTTCATCCGGATTAACACTATTTTGAATATTTTTTAATTCTTCCATTAATACTTCATCAATATGTAAACGACCTGCTGTATCAATTAATACATAATCATAATTGTTTTCTTTGGCATATTTTATAGCATTTTTGCTTGTCTCAACAGGATTATTTTTTCCTTCTTCATATACTTCAATATTAAGTTCTTTTCCAAGTTGTTTTAATTGATCAATTGCAGCTGGTCTATAAATATCACATGCTACTAATAATGGCTTTTTCTTGTATTTTTTTCTTAATAGATTGGCTAATTTACCAATTGTTGTTGTTTTACCAGAACCTTGTAAACCTACTAACATTAAGATGGTAGGATTACCATTCATTTTTAAATCTTCTTTATCTCCACCAAGTAATTCCACTAACTCATCTTTTAATATTTTTACAAATACTTCTCCTGGGTTTAAAGATGCTTTTACTTCTTCACCTAATGCTTTTGTTTTTACATCTTCAATAAATTCTTTGACAACTTTATAATTGACATCGGCTTCTAATAAAGCAAGTCTAATTTCTCTTGTTACTTCGCTTATATTATCTTCGGTTATTTTTCCATACCCTTTTATTTTCTTTATTGCATTTTGTAATCTTTCTCCTAATGATTCAAACATATTAATCACCCTCTTTTTAATTTTAACAAATAATTATTAAAAAATAAAGTTTTTTATAAAAAGAGTTTTATAAACTCTTAATTTTTTGTATTATCTTCTTTATATAGAAGTGGATTATATACTGTACCTGTAAACCATACTTCTTGTGTTTTTTTATCTCTTATTATAAACATATATGGTTTATTAAATGTTAAATCTATTTCTTCTACTGGTACTTCAAAATAGTAATTAAATGTTTCTCCAGCTCCTTTGCCGCCTGCATAAGTTATAGCTGCCGCTTTTATACCATCTTGTGTAAATTCTATATTTGACTTATGGGAAATTTTATTTATATATAGTTCATCTGATGTTATGTTTTTTAAATTGGCTTTACCAATTTCGAATACATTTTTTATTCCTAGAGTTTTTAAATCATTCATCAAATCTAATTCGTAATCGAATTTAAATTTTGGGATAAATCCTGTTATTTTAGTAACTACGCCATCTTTAAAATTGTTTAATTCAATTTTTTTTAGTTGTCCTAGTAAATTATTTATATCTTGAGCAGTTATATTTTTTACATACTCATCTAAATTTTTATTTAATGGCATAATTCCAATATATTCTAATTGTTTACCATTATATTCTTTTAGGGATTTTGCGAATACTTTTATATTTTCATCTGTGTAAAAAGAAAAGTCTGTACTTGCATCTATTTTTTTATAATTAGAATTTATTTCTTCAATATAGTTATCTAGATATAGTTCAAATAATTCCTCATCTGTTTTATTATCTTCATTGTATACATTTCTAATTGTTAAATTGTTTTCATTTAGATATTTGATAAGTTCTTCTTTGACTGTTTTTCTTATTTTGTTTTCTCCTAGTACATTTACAATGTCATATTTATTAGCGGATGCAATTATTTCCATACCTGAAATTTTTTCTTCTATGTCGTTAAATTCTTTTTCTGTTACTTCATCTGGTCCAAACCATGAAAACTTTTCATGTTTATAATTTACGCTAACTGGAACATTGGGATATGCATGAATAAATTTATCTTCCCATTCCATATCAATTGCAAGGGCATTGATTAAAATTAAATTTTCTTCTGATATATCATCAAATAGATTATTTATTAAACCTAATGTTTTATTATTTACCCATGAATTTATGTTTACTGGAGACATAAACGAATCTATTATTACCTCGGCATTATATTTATCTATTAATGTTGTCTTATAATTATTGTTTATTTTATCTTTGTATATTTCTTTAATAAATATTGCATTTGCTAGAGAGATATTTTTGTTATTTTCATATTTATTTGTTTTATAATCATAAATTATATCTAATATTTGCTTTTTTGATTCTCCTTCTGAGCCTTCAGCTAGCATTGATAAAGCATATTTTATAGAAAGTGGACTATAAATTTTATTTTCTTTTTTATTTTCTAGTTGTAAAAAATATAAATCAAATGGTTCTAGTGAATTACTTTTTATTGAATAAACTGCTTTTTCTTTAATTATTGGATCATCATACTTTTTTTCTTTATTAAACTTTATAAATAATATTATACTTATAGAAATAAGTAAACCTATTATAGTTGTAATAATTATTATCTTTTTATTTTTCATTCTTTCTCCTTTATTTTATATTTTATCATATAACTTACATTAGTAGAATTATAATGTGATTTATCCGTATCCTGATTTGCATCATGCAATAAAATATTTATTTAAAATATCATCTAAATTTTTTTTATTGATAGGTTTTTGTATGTAATCAGTAAAACCTAGTTTTAAATATTTTTTCTCATAGTTTTGACTATTTTGAGTAGTCATTACAATTGTCGCAATTGGATACTTCGTTTCTCTTTTTAGATAATATAATATGTTATCATCTTTATTAACCTCTTTTGAAAAATCACTAATCTTATTACCAGGTATAATGTCATCAATAAACACTAAATCAAAAGTTTTATTCTCATTTAACGAATTACACATTTCAGATAGATTATGCGCTGTTTCTACTTCTACATTGTAAGGCATTAATAATACTTTAAGTTCCTTAAGTTTTAAATTATTATTGTCAACAATTAATATTCTTTTACCACTAAAATTTTTATAGCCTATTTTTACGTTCTTATTTTCTTTTTTATTGCTTATAACATCGTATTCACTTGCTACTCGTTGATTTATATTGATAGAAAAAATTATGTTTTTCTCATTTTTTGTTATTATTAGCGTACCATTTAATCGTGCTAATAAGTTCTTTAGTATCTCATATTTAACATTCTTATAAGTAGATATTCTTAATGTTTTTGTGTATCTATCTTCTACTATGTATTTTTGAACTGCTTTGTCATTCGTAATAAAATTGAACCTTATTTTAGAAAAATTACCAACTTTAATACTATTAATTTCTAATTTCATATTTTTGTTTTCAATTATTGATGATAAGAAATCAAAGAAAAATAGAACTAATTTAATATTGTTTTCTTCATCGCCATAAAGCACTTTTGGAATATCACTGTTTATTTCTATTTTTAGTTTTGAAGTAAGATTATTTTCTTCAGTCATTAATAATTGTTTTAATCTGTCAAACATATCACATGTTTCATATTTACACGAAACGAACTTTGTTTCGCTTTTTATCAGTGCTAGGTCTAAAACACCACTTATCCTATCACTTAATAAAATTGCCTTTTCTTGGAAATTTGCTAATAAATTATTAATTTCATTCATATTATTTTTATCAATTCTAGTATTACCAATTATTTCTAGTTCTTTTACAGTTGATTTCAATTCATTGGCCATTTCTTCAATTAATTCTAATGTTTTTTTTGATGAATCTAATGCCAATTCTTTTTGATAAGAAAGTTCTTTCGCCATTTTCATATCAGGATTTTCTATTGTATTAAACATTATAAATAAGATATAAGAGTAATAAAATCCTTCAAATATTAATTCTTTGTTAAATTTTCTTATAAGAAAGCCTGAAAAATAAAGAAAAATCAAAACAATATATGGTAAAATCTTCTTTATTGAATATCTTTTAATTAGAAAATAAATCGTTGCAATCATAAAAAAGCAAAAACTCAAAATTGTATGACAAATTGCAACATCATAAGATGGTCCCTCGCCATCTAATAAATCACCTTTATAAATTACATTTAATGGTAAAAATATAATTAATAATATCGATATTATTGTTATTGCAAATAATATATTTTTTAATGTTTTCCATTTATTATTTTTATCATGTATAGATATACAATAAAACATTGAATACATATTTAATAATGCTAAAATACTCATATATGCTTTTTGTAAAATCCCTATGTATGCATAATTACTAGTAGAATGAGCAACAAAATAAGTCATTATGCCAATAGAAATAAATATAAAATTCAATATTAATAATTTTGAATATATTTCTGTTTCTTTATTTTCAACATTAGGCTTTGAAAAAAACATCATTAATAATGTAAAGACTATTAATAGTCCAACTAATTGTAAAATAATTGCTTGCATAAAATCCACAACTCCCTTTTATTTTAATATTTTTCTTTTGGTTCTTAACAAGAATGCATTATTTTTATTAATATTTAAATTATTTAAAAAGTTAAATACTTCATCCTCTGATATAACAGTCTTATCGTGAAATTTTTCATTCAAGGCATCTTCTAAAGAGAAACCATACCCATAATTACATTTTTCAACTATATCAGATTGAAATTTATGTATATAATCATCTGGTATATCTTCTCTTTTAACTGTTTTTTGTGTTTCCATAATTTGCCATTTAAGTGTTGCGAGTTTATCACGCAATTCATTATTTAGTTCTTTTTCATCCTTATTTGAATTACTTGCAATTCCATAATTTTCACCAATATTAAAATAAAAATCTTTCCCATACTGTTCAACTGCTATTGGCACTATTTGAGCACCTGTTTCTTTAGCCATTCTAACTGTTCCAACAAAAGTTTTCATAACTATCTCATTAGGCGAAACATTCCAAGCACCTTCTGGATAAATTAATAAATTACCTCCATTTTCAAGTAATTCGATTGACCTATTATATGCAACTTTTCTATCTAATCTGTTTTTGGTTTCTAATGGAATAACACCATTTAATTTTAATCCCTGATATATTAATTTCTTATATAAAATACCTGGGTCTCCAAGCATTAAGTATGCTGGTTCCTTAATCACCTCAAATGTTCTTTGAATATCATTTCCACCAATATGTGTACAAGCAAATATTTTTGGTATATCTTTTAATGCTTTATTTTCATTTCCAATTAATATATTTTTTTCTCTAGAAATTACTTTGTCAATCTCTAAAATTATATTAATTAGAAAATGAATTTTTTTTCTCAATTCAATTCCTTTTAATTTGTCGTGTTTATTATAGCAATAGATTCTATATTCAGCATAATATTTCACAAGTTCCTCAATAGTCATTTTTCTTTTTTCAAATAAATTTAATTTTTTAAATTCTTGCATAAAATTACCCCCTACATCATAATTATAGCATAAATTATTCAATAATAAAAGAGAATAACTTATCGTTATCCCCTATTTGCCTTCCATGTTTCATAAATATCACAACTAGAACTATATGGTGCTGGATCAGGCATTTGCATTTTAACAATCATTGGTATTTTAAAAGCTTTACCAAAAGCAACACATGTACCAGGTTGTAATGATTTTTGTTTTTCTACTATTTCATTATTAATATTTGGAAGCATCATTTTAATATATTCCAAATCTCTTGGATGGTTCATTTTAAATATCATAAAATTACTACATTGCGAAATAACTGTTTCTGATAATTCAACTGGTCTTTGAGAAATTAAATTTAGCATTACACCATACTTTCTTCCTTCTTTAGCAACACGTTCAAATATATTGTAGCCAATTAAATATGAATCTTCATCATTTTTAACATATCTATGTGCTTCTTCCAAAAAAATATGAAATGGTATAGATGCTCTTGACTTTAATGATTTTGCAAAATTAAATAACATTTTTGTAAATATTTTAGTTACTGCTTTAGCAAAATGATCATCTACTTCCTCCAAATTAAAATTAATAATTTGAACTTTTTTATTATCATTAGATATTAATGAAGCAATATATTTTTCTCTTGTAATATAAGTTGGAACCTTAAAATAATTAGAATTTTCCCCTATTACTAAAGCATGTAATTTTACTTTTAATGTAACAGCATCACCATAAGTTTGCTCATTTCTTAAAAATCCTTCACTTATCAATGTAAATGATAGGGCCTGTTCAAAATCTTCTAGTGTATAATAGCCCATTTTAGTTGCTTCATATTTTTCTAATTCTTCATCAATAAATCCTTGAATATATTGTGTAATTAAGACACTTTCGCAAAAGTTGCCAGCTGTATCAATAATAAAGCATTCCCTAAATCTTCTTTGATATCCAATACCTTGAATAATTGATTCTAAATTAAATTCTGGTGTTGAACAAGTTTGGATAATACTAAATATATCATTTCTTTTAGAAGCAGATGTTTGATTTGTATATAAAATTGTCATAATAGCTTTGGCAATCAAATGATTTTTATATTTATGGGCATCTTCACCATTTTCAGCAAAAATCGCGACTAATTTTAATGCTCTTTCAAGAATAGTAATTTGACCATGGTTACTTGCACCTAATAATATAGCCATATCATCAACATCTAAAAGCCATAATGGAATATGTAATATTTCTCCTTCTGTATCATGTAAATTAGTTGTATAATATTTAAAATTTAGATTAACATTATACTTATTCATATCTCTAAATGCATTATGATATTCGCCATAAGCATCAAACAAAAATATATTTGATCTAAATGGTAAATATTCTTTATTGTTAAAAACATTTTGTAATAATCTTGCAACTCCACACGATTTACCAGAGCCTGTATTACCAAATATAGCCATGTGGTTACTAAATAAGTCATTATATTTTACTCTTACAGGACAATTATCATAAAGTGGTGAATATCCAAGAAGCATTGTATCATTCCCTGATTCACCAACAATCATACGCATTTCACTAGGATCAATTGGTCTTATTTTACTTGTTAAACTAGGTTTTCTAATTACACCACCTATAAATTTACCATTAACTATTTCTCCTAAAAATGATATTTTAATTTCTTTATCGCTTATATCATCTACTTCGCCTAATATTTGTTTTTTTTCATCTTCAAAAATAACATGTAAATTCATTATATCGCTGACAACAGATCCTTCTACTAAAGAAACACGAGCAATATTATCGCCAATATATAATATTTTTCCAAACATAAATCACATTATTTCTAATATTTTAGAAACCCTTTCATCTTTTATTTCTTTTAAATATTTTTTAATTTTTTCATCTCTTTTAATTATTCCAAGTTTACTTTCATATTCTTCTAATTTTATTTCACATGATTTTATCAACTTATGAATAGCTGTTCTACTTACATTATAATTTAGTGCTATTTCACTTAATGATAGATTTTCAAAATAATATTCTTTAAAATATATTTGTTCTTTTTCGGTTAATAATGAACCATAATAATCAAATAATTTATTATATTTTAAAATATTATCCATTAAATATCCCCCATAATCCTGATATTATGAAAAATATACTAAATAATATATAAATTATTGTAAAATTTTTTCTTTTATATATTTTATAATTATTAAAGCCAAATATTAATAATAATAAACTTACAGAAAAATCAGATAAAAAATAATATTTATGTATAAATAAATATGTATAAATAAAGAGTGCAATTGTAATTACAAGCATTACTATTTGTAATAAAAATAGCCAATCTTTCATTTTATAATCTCTTATTTTTTTTGTTACTTTAATACTATCTGTATTACTTTTCATCATATTTATCACCTAAATCTTTAAATAACCCATATATATATGCTTCAATATCAAATGATTTTAAATCATTGTATCCTTCACCTAATCCTATATATTTAACTGGTATTTTAACTTCATCTTTAATTGCTAAAACTATTCCTCCTTTAGCACTTCCATCTAGTTTAGTTAAAACAATACCTGTTATATCTGTTATTTCTTTGAAATTTTTAGCTTGCGATATACCATTTTGACCAGTTGTAGCATCTAATACTAATAAAGTTTCATGGGGTGCAGATGGTATAATTTGTTTAATTACTTTATTTATTTTAGCAAGTTCATTCATTAAATTGATTTTATTTTGCAATCTTCCTGCTGTATCTATTAAGATTACATCATAATCTTTTCCTTTCATTAAACCATCATAAACTACACTTGCAGGATCAGCACCTTCTTTAAAATATACATCAGCACCTGATTTTCTTCCCCATTCTTGAATTTGTTCAACGGCGCCAGCTCTGAAAGTATCTCCGGCAATTAATAAAACTTTTTGGTTTTTTTGAACTAATTGATATGCTATTTTGCCAATTGTTGTTGTTTTTCCTACTCCGTTTACACCAACAAATAGTAAAACAGTTGGTCCTTCTTTATTTATATTTATTTTATTTGTTAATATATCACCATCAACATAAATAATAAACATTTCATCTACTATAATTTCTTTTAATTCTTCAGGACTTGTTATTTTTTCTTCTTTTACTCTTTTCTTTAATTTATCAACTAATTTCATAACTGTATCAACACCTATATCAGCCATAATTAGTATTTCTTCTAAATCATCAAAGTATTCATTTGTTAATTCTTTATATTTTTTTGATAAGTTACCTAATTTTGATGTAAAATTACTTCTTGTTTTTTCTAAAGCCTTATCATATTCATTTACATCAGGTTTATTAAATATTTTTTTAAATTTGTCGAATATTCCCATGTTTACACCTCTATAATAATTATAACCTATTTCTAAAGTAAATACCATATAAACTTGCAAAAGTATAAAAAAAAGTATATAATTATAAAGTCAAAATTTTTAAAGAAAGGAGGAAATTTATGAAAGATACCAAAGTATTCGCACTAGGTGGATTATGTGAAGTTGGGAAAAACATGTATGTTGTATGGCATGATGATGAAATAGTCATAGTTGATGCTGGTGTTATATTTCCTGAAAGTGATATTAAGGGTGTTGATTATGTTATTCCTGATTACACTTTTTTGAAACAAAATGAAACAAAAATTAAAGCTTTATTTATAACTCATGGTCATGAAGATCATATTGGTGGAATAGTTTCATTATTACAAACAGTTAATGTTCCTTATATTTATGCTCCAAATCAAGCGGCAGGATTAATTAGAAAAAAGATTGCTGAAAAAAATATACCATATAAAAATTTAATTGTTTATACAGAAAAAACGGTAGTTAAAACAAAACATTTTAATGTAGAATTTTTTATTACTACACATTCTATTCCTGATTCTCATGGTGTTTGTATTCATTCACCTAACGGAACTATTGTTGCAACAGGTGACTTTAAATTTGATTTAACGCCTATTGGTCCAGTTGCTAATCTTCATAAAATGGCAAGTATTGGTCATAAAGGTGTTACTTTATTGTTAAGTGATAGTACTAATGCTTTAAATCCTGGTATGAGTAAATCAGAATCAAAAGTTGATGATGCTTTAAATGATATTTTTGATTCTACAGATAGTAGAATTATAATTGCAACATTTGCATCTAATATTTATAGATTAAAACATATTGTTGATACTTGCTATAAAAGAGGAAGAAAAATTGCAATTTTTGGTAGAAGTATGGAAAACAATATCGAAATTTCTATTGAAGGTGGCTATATAAAACATAAAGATATTTTTATTACACCTGAAGAAGCTAATAAATTACCAAATAATAAGGTTTGTTTATTATGTACTGGTTCGCAGGGTGAACCTTTAGCTGCTTTAACGAGAATTGCTGATGGAAGTCATAAACAAATTAAAATTCAAGAAGGTGATACTGTTATTTTTTCATCTTCTACTATTCCTGGTAATGCTTTAAGTATATCTAGAACAATTAATAAATTATATTTAAAAGGTGTTAATGTATATACTAACACTTCATTAAATGATATTCATACAAGTGGTCATGGTAGTGAAGAAGAATTAAAACTAATGATTAGATTAATTAAACCAAAATATTTTATGCCAGTGCATGGTGAATATAGAATGTTAAAAAGACATGCTGAAATTGCTCAAGATTGTGGTATTCCAGAAGAAAATACATTTGTTTTAAATAATGGTGATGTTTTATCAATATATAAAGGTGTCGTTAAAAGAGATGGTAGTGTTACTGCTAATGATATTTATGTTGATGGTAATCGTTTAGGTGATGTTTCTAATTCCGTTATGAGAGATAGAAGATCTATGAGTAATGATGGTATTGTTATTGCATGTGCGACTATTTCTAATAATAAATTACTTGCAAAACCAAATATTACCACTAGAGGATTTGTTACTGTTAATGAAAGTGAAGATATTTTAAAGCATTTAGAAAATATTTGTTCTAGTATTGTTTTAAGATCAATTAAGAAAAATAAAAATGATATCAAAGCTGATATCATAACTAATTTATCTAATTATATAAAATCAGAAACAGGTAGAAATCCTATTATATTACCTATTATTACTGAAATAGAAGAAAAAGTAACTATTAAATAATGGTTCTTTTTTTTACTTCATGATATAATTTCTATGAAGGTTTATATATGCTATACATTCACGAAAATAATTTAAAAAATAAAATTGCTATCAATTATAATGGCAAAGGAGAAAAAATAAGACAATTTTATGAAGATGTTTATCTTAATACAAAAATGAAATTATTAAATTTTGATTTTTCTAATTCTGATGAAAATATTTTTAAAGAGGCTACAGAACTTATTAATAATTATTATAAAAAATTAGATTCATTTATTAAAAAAAATAATATAACATCCCAATCTAAATTTCGTTCTTCATTTTTAGAAGAATTAAGTACATATTTATTTCAAGATAATGAATACATAAAAAGTGGAAAACTTGGAATATATAATAAAGGTATTTTTGCAGGAATAAAGATTGGAAATGATCTTAAAGTTAATATTATTAAAAAAGATGTTGATTTTTGTATTGGAAAGAAAGTTGTTATTAAAATTGAAAATACAAAATTTGAAATTATTTTGCCAATCGTTGCTGTTGAAGTCAAAACTTATTTAGATGCGACAATGTTTGGTGAAGTTCAATTTTCTAGCAAACTTTTAAAAAGCGCTACACCAAATGTAAAAACTTATGTATTAATGGAAACAAATCAGGTTGGAAATGATAAAATAATATCTGCTAGATATGATAAAAATTTAGATGGTTTCTGCTGCCCATTCGTCTTTTTCTATTGCTAATGGAATATTAAAATTTTCCATTTCAAAACCTAAACTTAAACCACCGCAGCCCGCAAATAAATCAATGATATTCATTGTTCAAACCTCCTTTAAATTTTATAAATATGTATATATTATATCACATAAATAATTTTATGAATATAAAAAAATTATATAAATTTATATAACTTTTTACGACTAAATATTATAATTTTTCTCTATATAATTATATACTTCTTCAATTGTTTTATCAAAATCATCATAGTTAACATCAAACCATTTTATTTTCATTTGATGATTAAACCATGTATATTGTCTTTTAGCATAATTTCTAGATTTTTGTTTAATTTTATCCAAACAATCATCTAAACTCATTTTATTATCAAAATATGGAAATAATTCTTTATATCCTATTGGTGTCATAATAGCTTTAGATCTAATACCCGAATCATATATCTTTTTGGCTTCTTCAATTAAGCCATTTTTTACCATTTTATCAACTCTTTTATTAATTTTATCATATAAAACGCTTCTATCTGTACTTAAACCAATAAATAATGTATCATATAATAATTTGTCTGTTTTTTCTTTAGAACTAAATGGTTTATTATTAGAAACACAATAATTTAATGCTCTTATAATTCTTTTTCTGTTATTAGGATGAATAGTATTACATGGATCAATTTTAATTAACATATCATATAATTCTTCTGTTTCTAAATTATCATAATTTGTAATTATCTTTTCTTCTTCAAACTTATAATCATATAAAGCAGCTTTAATATATAAACCTGTACCACCTACTAAAATAGGTGTTTTATTTTTATTTAATATTTCTGATATTTTTCTTCTTGCATCCTTTTGATAATCATATACTGTATAATTTTCATCCATGTTTTTAATATCTATCAAATGATGAACAATACCATCCATTTCTTCATTCGTTACTTTAGCAGTTGCTATATCCAATTCTTTAAATATTTGTGTACTATCACAATTTATAATTTCGCCATTTAATTTTTTAGCTAACTCAATGCTTAATTTTGTTTTTCCAGTAGCAGTTGGACCTGTTATTACTATTACCATATTCACCTTATAAACATTGCATCACCAAAGGAGAAGAATCGATATTTTTCTTTCACAGCAATATTGTATGCATTTAATATTATTTCCTTTGATGCAAAAGCACTTACTAACATAACAAGAGTAGATTTTGGTAAATGAAAATTAGTTATTAAACCATCTATGGCCTTAAATTCAAAACCTGGATAAATAAATATTTTTGTCCAACCACTACATTCTTTAAATTCTCCATATAGATTCATAACTGTCTCTAAAGTCCTTGTACTAGTAGTTCCAACACTTATTATTCTTCTTTTTTCTTTTTTAGCTTTATTTAATATATCAGCTGTTTCTTTAGACATTTGATAAAATTCACTATGCATTTCGTGTTTTGTAACATCTTCAACATTAACAGGTCTAAACGTACCTAAACCAACATGTAGTGTTACATTTGTTATAATTACACCTTTCTGTTTTATATGTTCCAATAATTCTTTTGTAAAATGTAATCCTGCTGTTGGTGCAGCTGCACTTCCTATTTCTTTAGCATAAACTGTTTGATATCTATTTTTATCTTTTAATTTTTCATGAATATATGGTGGAAGTGGCATTTCTCCTAATTTATCAAGTATTTCATAAAATATACCATCATAACTAAATTCAATGTGTCTTATTCCTTCATCATAAACACCTATACATTTTCCTTTTAATATATTACCAAAATTTATTATTGTCCCTTCTTTTACTCTCTTTGCCGGTTTTACTAAACATTCCCATATATCTTTTTGAATATTTTTTAGCATTAATATTTCTATATGAGCATTAGTTTCTTCTTTTATTCCCATCAATCTAGCAGGCATTACTTTAGTATCATTTATAACTAAAACATCGCCTTTTTCTAAATAATCAATTATATCATAAAATTTTTTATGTTCTATATTACCATTTTTTCTATTTAATACCATTAATTTTGATTCTGTTCTTTTTTGTAATGGTACTTGTGCGATTAATTCTTCTGGTAATGTATAATCAAAATCATCTGTTTTCATCTTGTTTCCTTTCTAACTGCGCAAATAAAATACTTTTATTTCCATATTTTTTTTTGATTGCATCAATTACTTTTTCTAATTTTTCATCATTTATTTTCTTTTCTACATTTTCAAATAAAGAAACCTGATATCCATAGTTTGCAACTAAATTATCTAATCTAATTCCAATTAATCTAATAGGTTCATCATTCCACATTTCTTTTAATAAAATTTTTGATTTTTTATATATTTCAATTCCCATATTTGTAGGATTTGTCAATTTTACTTGATGTGTTTTGTTTATAAAATTATTAGTTTTTATTATAACAGCAACTACATAAGCATATTTTCCTTTTTCCCTTAACTGATATGCTACATCTTCAGATATTTTTCTTAATTCATCAAATCCTTCTTCTAAATTAGTAATATCTACAGGAAGTGTTACGGTTGTACTAATACTTTTTACACTTGGTCTTTCAACTATTACTTCGCTATCATCTATTCCTTTAGCAATATTTATTAAATGATTTGCTTGATTTTTAAAAAATATAGATAATTTTTTTTCATCATAGCTAGCTAAATCACCGATTGTTTTTATTCCTATTTGATTTAATTTGGGTACACTTTTTTTCCCTATTCCAAATAGATCACCAATTGGTAAAGGATACATTTTTTCTTCAATTTCATTTAAAAAAAGAGTATGAATTTTATTTGGTTTACTAAAGTCAGATGCCATTTTAGCACATAATTTATTATTAGCTATACCAATATTTACTGTGAATCCTAATGTTTCATTTATTTCCTTTTGTAGTTTTTGAGCAAATAATAATGGATCACCATTTATTAATTTACTTTTTCCATAATCTATATAACATTCATCTATTGATGCTATTTCAATATCTGGTGTATATTTACTTATTAATTCAAATAAAGATTTACTCATTTTTTGATAAAATGGGAAATTGGGAGGAAATACTTTTAAAACACGACATTTTTTTCTTGCACTATAGATAGTTTCTGCTGTTACTATTCCTAATTTTTTACATGATGTACTTTTTGCTAATACAATACCTGATCTTTTTGTTTCATCGCCACCAATTATAGCATAACTGTTTCTAATATCATATTTATAACCATTATTTAATAAATCAATAGCACTCCAAGATAAAAAAGCATTGTTTACATCTATGTGCATTATTATTCTTTCCATTCCCATCACACAATTATTATAATTTAATAGTTAATAAAAAGCAAGTATACTTGCTTTATAATTCTTTAATATCATATATATATATCGTTGTAAAATTTAAATTACCTTCTTGCTTATTTCCTCTTACATCATAAGTTTCATATTTTATTTTTGATAAATTTAAATTTTTTATTGTTTTAGCATTTATGCCTACTATACAGAATAAAAACATAAATACAATTAATATTATCTTTTTCATTATTTATACCCCCTTAAATAATTTTTATTTTATTTTAATTGTATATTCATTATATGGCGTAATAAGTGATAAATTTTTTCTTGCTCCCATATTAGCCATAGTATTATTTCTAGCTACATCTTCTCTTAATACAGCCATTTCTACTTTTTCAATCCCATTATTTTTCATTTGTTCAAATACTAATTTTAATGCTCTTAAATCATAACCATTTTTTAAAGCAACTTCTTCAAATACATAATTTAATATACCTGTTGTATCTTTAGTTTTATAACTTATTTTACCAATATTTTTCATTGTTTTAGTTAATACTACTAAATAATTATTTTTTTCATCAAGTGAACCAATTTTTTTTAGTGTTACTATTCCATCTGATATATTATTATTTCCAGTTAATTCATCAATTTGCCACTTTAATTCAGCCATTATAGCAGCATAATCTCTATTTTCTTTTCCCATTTCTAATCTAGCTTTAGCATGCTGATATCTTCTATATAATTTTGATAATTTTTTTTCATTTTCTGTTAACATATAAAAACCTCCCTGACAATATAATTTTAACATATATATTTTTTATGTCAAATTTATTTTAGTTTTTTATTGGCAAATAATAATTAGGAATATTACCTTGAATAATTTTAAGTGCTAAAAGATTTGTTTGATCAATTAATATATTTCCCGAGGTAAAAGGTAATATAACTTTTGCTTCTATTTTTGTATCAATATATATTTTAAATAAAGCATTATTTATTCCATAATTTTCTAGTTCTGTCCTTACATTACTTAATACTGTTCCTAGCGCTAAAAATTTTATAGGTATTTTAGGTCCTTTAGTACTTAAAAAAACATTATTTAAAGGTGCGAATAATGGCATTTTAAAAACGATAGTATCTTGCATACTATCTAATTTAATTTGGATTCCTTGGTTAATATTTACAAGAATTTTATTTATTTTTTCTGTATCAATATTTATTGATGATATTTTATCATTTTCTTTTTCAAGTTCAAATATATTTTCTTTTACTGAATTTTCTTTTATTGTTGCTGTAATTATTGATGATACTATTTTTTTTATTTCATGATTTGCATAATCTTGACTTGTTTTTTTTATTTTGCTAGACGCTATTGATATTACAAGTAATATAATTATTATAATTATCCAAAAAAAGCCAAATCTTTTTTTCTTTTTTAAATGAATTCTTTTCTTCATACTAAATAATATGAAAAAAAATGTAAATTATAATCTACATTTAAATTTGCAGTCATTACATTTGGGATTTCTAGCTGTACAATGATATCTTCCAAATAGTAAAAGTTGATGATGAATTTTAAATAAATCATAATTTTTAAAATATTTACTTAATTTTTTTTCAACAGTTAGTACATCATCTTCCATATTGGCAATCTTAAGTCTTTTGCTTACTCTTTCAACATGAGTGTCAACAGCAATAACATTTTCATGATATAATTCGCCTAAAACAACATTAGTTGTTTTTCTTCCTACACCATTTAAACTTTCTAAAAAAGTTCTATCATTTGGAACATATCCTATTTTTTCAAGTTTAGTTGCAATATCAATTATATTAAGTGCTTTTTTGTTATAAGATCCTAATGGCCTAATTATTTTTTTTAAATCATCTACATTAGCATTTTTAAGTTCTTTTAAATTAGGATATTTATTAAATAAAATTTTTGTTATTTCATTTACTTTCTTATCAGTTGTTTGAGCACTTAACATTGTTGCTATAACTAATTCATAGTCTTTATTATAATTTAATTCACATTTAGGATTAGGTATAATCTCATCTAAATAGTTAACAATTTCAGTTGCTTTCATTTAACCAATCGTAGTCAATTATTTCTGGCTTACGTTCCTTTTCAACTTTATATTTTTTTTGATATTTTTCAACATCTATTTTTGTTTTTAATCCTTGTGCATGCCAATTTTTTAATATTGAGTCGATATATCTTAAATTTCTTGCGCCATTAAATACAGCTTCTTTTAGGGCAAGTATAATAATTTCTTCATTATAATTTTCAGTAAAATCCGCTATTACTGCTAGTTCAGATGGTGATATAGTTCGTCCTAATTCTTTTTCAAATATTTCATATATATTTTTATTATCTTTTTTATTTTCTTCATTTATTAAAAGAGCTATTTTTTCATATAATTTATTAAAATTAATAATATCTTTTATGCCATTTTCTGATATAGTTTCTATTGTAATTAAGTTATTAGAAACTAAATTATTTACAGATTCCATTACAACTTTTAAATCAACATTTAAATTTGTTGCAATATTTTGTGGATTAAAAATATTATCATTTGTATTAAGTAAAAACATTAACAAAATTAGATCTTGTTCATTCATATTTAGTTTTTTATAATTATAAAATATTTTACTAGAAATAATTATTGGTTTTTCTTTAAGTACATTTATTATTTTATCTACCATAAGTCACCTTCTTACATATTATATCATTTTTTATATTTATTTAAATATATTTTTATACTTTCTTCATCATTTTGTAATTTATTATTGATTATTTCATCTTCTAATTCTTCAATTATTTTTTTTAATGTGTATCCTGGTTCAATATTTAAATAGTCACATATTTCTAATGGTTCTAGTGCTATTTCTGTTTTATCATGTATTTTTAAGTCATTATATTTTTCTACTAATTCTTTTTTAGAAATATTTTTTATTTCAGCGACCAAAGAAGTTATATATAGTCCTTTTTTGTATAATACTTTAGAATCCAATACATTTTCATTTAATGTTTCATTTATTTTTTTTATTGTTTCTTTTTCTTGTTTTGTAAAGGGATATTTCATATTATTTATTTGAGCCCATATTCCAAGTGCTGATGGGGTTATTTTAATATTTAAATTAATATCCAATTCTTTTTCTAATTTTAATTTTTTTATTAAATCAATTCCATATTTATTATTGGGACTTGCAAATATTCTATCTAATTCTTCTTTTTTTCTAAAATATGATAATTTTTTTAAATTACTTTTATATTTTATAATTGATTTTTTTAATTCATTATCTAATTTAAAATTTAAAATAGTTGCGAATCTTATAGCTCTTAATATTCTTAATGCATCTTCTTCTATTTTTTTATCACTATTACCTACAGTTCTTATTATTTTTTTATTTAAATCATCTTTAGCATTTAATAAGTCTATTATATTCTTATTTTCATCAATACACATTGTATTTATTATGAAATCTCTTCTACTTAAATCATCTAATAATTCATTAACATAATTAATACTTTCTGGTTTTCTTGAATTTACATATTTGTTATCATTTCTAAATGTTGTTATAGAAAACAATGTATTTTTATATTTTATAATAACACATCCATAATCAATATTTGTTATTTTTGTATCATCAAATATTTCAGTTATATTTTTAGGTCTTGCGTTTGTACATATATCTACATCGCTACTTCTTTTATTTAAATATAAATCTCTAGGAAAACCACCAACTATATAAGCTTCATAATTATTTTTTTTTAGTATTTTTAATACTTCTATTGCATTTTCATACATTTTATCATTCCTTTATGCGAAAAAAAAGGCTATTGCCCTTTTAGTTTAAAGCTTCTTTTAATTTAGATCCTGCTTTAAAAGTAACTGCAACGTGTGCAGGAGTTTCAACTGGTTCACCTGTACGTGGATTACGGCGTGTAGCTGCTTCTTTTTCTTTAGCAGTAAATGTCATAAATCCTGTTAAAGCAACTTTCTTTTCTTCTTTTAGACCTTTAACAACACCATTTAACATTGCTTCTAAAGCACGTGTTGCATCAGCTTTTGACATACCTGTCTCTTCGGCCATATAATTTACTAAATCTGTTTTTGTCATGTTTAACCTCCTTTAATGTAAGTAAGTTTATCTTGCTTACATTTTAATGTTACCATTTTTAAATAATAATTGCAACACTTTTCTATATATTTTAATACTTTTTTTCATTTTACATCAAAAAACAGTATGGCCTGATAAACTATACTGTTTTGAGTTTTTTAGAAATTGTTGTATCATTTATATTAGGCTTTATCTAATATAAATACTAAATAGATATTATCAGTACCTACCACAACTTCTTATCATTAGAGTTTTTCTTTCTCATAAAACAATTGTTCTTGCTTAGCGCTGATAAGGATTTATTAATAATTAATAAATTTTTCTTGCTTTAAAAACCTTTTTGTTAAATACAAACTTATATTACACTCTATGTAATACCAACCATCTTCAGACAGTCATTCGCGATACAATATCACTAGTTATTTAATTTTTTATAAATTAAATGATTATATTTAATAAAATAATATTAAATGAATAAGCAATAATTGTAAAAATAATTAAATATTAAGTATTTTTATAGGGCTTATTCTTACTAAGCAATTATATTGTAGCATATATTTTTTGATTGCGCAATAGTTTTTATAAAATTTTTGGTATTTTTTATAATACTATCGTTATCATTGTAGATGAACCTTTATTTACGACTTTTGTTAGTGTTTGTTGTAATTTATATCGTATTGATTCAGGCATAATTGATAATTTTGTTTGTATTCCTTCTTGCACAATTACATCAAGTGATCTACCAAATATTTCTGATTTCCATACATTGTTTGAATCGGTATCTTTTACTAAATGATCAATTAATTCTTTTGATTGAACTTCAGTTCCTATAATTGGTTCAAATGTTGAATCAACATCTACTCTTATCATGTGAATTGAGGGAGCGACTGCTTTTAATCTGATTCCATATCTACTTCCTTGTTTAATTACTTCTGGGGTATCTAATTTCATATCTTTTAATGATGGTGTTGCGATTCCATATCCAGTTGCTTTAACCATTTTTAATGCTGTTTTTACTTGATCATACTCTATTTTAGCTTCATTATATTCTTGCATTAGTTTTAATAGATCTGTTTTACTTCTTATATCAACTCCTATAATATCTTTTAAAACTTTATTATATAATTCTTTTGGTGCTTTTAAGGTAATTGTTACAACACCAGTTCCTGTGTTTACTTCTGATATATAAGAAGATTCTATATATTCACAATCTACAAAATGATTGTTTATTGTTTCTATATCTCTTAATTTATCTACTTCTACTACGCTTTCACGGATTTTTTCAATGTATATTTTTTTGAGCCAATTATTAGAATCTAAACATGCTATCCATTCTGGCATATTGACATTTACTTCTAAAACAGGAAATTCATATAAAGCTTCTCTTAATATGCTATATATATCTTTTTCGTTCATGTTTTCGATATTTAATGGTGTAACAGGTACATTATATTCTTCCCTTAATTTTTCTGATAGTTTTTCAGTTTCTGGAAGCATTGGGTGTACAGAATTTAATATAACAATAAATGGTTTACCGATTTCTTTTAATTCGTTTATAACTCTTTTTTCACATTCAATATATTCTTCTCTTTCAAATTCTCCGATTGATCCATCAGTTGTTACTACTATTCCAATTGTTGAATGATCTTTAATTACCTTTTCTGTTCCAATTTCAGCTGCCTCAACAAATGGTAATGGTTCATCATACCAGTATGACCTGTTTTTGTGATACCCATAAGTCTTTTTAAAAATTGCTCAAAAGCAACCTGTATTTTTCTTATAC
>CAKPQS010000015.1 GCA_934179675.1 uncultured Bacilli bacterium | reverse complement strand
GTTCCATTATATTTATAACAACAGGAACATTTGCTTATTATAGATATAGTGTTAATGGATCAATTATTGGTAAAACAAGTAATTATACATTTAATGTAACATCTAATTCTACAACTACTAAAGATATAAATTTAGGATCTAATTTAAAACCATTTGATAAAGGAAGTTTTAATTTAACTGTTAAATTAGATAATACAGATTGTGATGCTTATTATACACTTAAAATAGAGAAAACTAATTTACCTAAAGGTTTTAAATTTTTAGCACAAAATGATAATATAAGTCCATTTTCTACTCATAGTAAGTATTTTGATGCCGGAGATAATAAAACAGATACTGTTACTATATATTGGTACTGGGATGGTAATGTTGATGATGAAAATGATACTAGTTTTATTGGAAAGACTATAAGTGCGAATATAGTTATAAATAGTAAACAAACTAATCCAGCATATATGAAGAATGGATATAGTGAAGATGAAAGTGCAAATGGTGGAACAGAATTTTGGAATAGTAATTATAGACCTTATATAAGAACCATAAATTTTGGTAATGATTTAAGTAATTTACCAAGTAGTTGTAATGAAGAAAACTTATGTTGGGATATAACAGAAAGTGGCAATAATAAAGTATATGGTTATTTAATAGATAGTGGATTAAAAGATAGTACAGATTCTACTAAATCTTTATATAATTTATATATAGTAAGTAGAAACGAAATATTCGCACCAAGTGATTGTGGATTTATATTTAGTTATTTCACTAATTTAGTATCCATTAATTTTAATAATTTTAATACAACAAATGTAACAAATATGGGAAAAATGTTTTTAAATTGTATATCTTTAACAAATTTAAATTTATCTTATTTTAATACAACAAATCTAACAAATATGAGTTCTATGTTTACAAATTGTAAGAATTTAGAACAATTAAATATAGAAAATTTTGATACCTCAAATGTACATAATATGCGTGATGTGTTTTCGTTGTTAAAAAAACTCAAGGAACTTAATTTAAGTAATTTTGATACATCAAGTGTAACAGATATGTGGCATATGTTTGCCGATTCTTCATCATTAATAAGTTTGGATTTGAGTAATTTCAATACCTCAAACGTAACAAATATGGAGTGTATGTTTCAAGGACTATCTTTAACATCATTGGATTTATCAAATTTTAATACAAAAAATGTAACAACGATGAATGGTATGTTTTTAGATTGCACAAAATTAACTAATTTAAATTTATCAAACTTTAATACATCCAAAGTAACAGATATGAGTTATATGTTTGATGGATGCTCAAAGTTAAAAACAACAATTAATATATTAAATGCAAATACAGCATATACAGTTATCTTCTTTAATGCTTTAACAGATACAAACGCTAATGTAACAATAGGATATACAACAGAAACTAAAGCTATAGCAGAAGCAATGAAAGAAACAGCAGGTAGTAATAAATCTAAAATAACATTAAAACAAATATAAGGAAATTATCTTAATAACATTTCCTTTTTAAATAAAAAAAATATCAAAAGATATTTTATCTAATATATACTAATCTTTATATATATACTAATCTTTATATAACCTTATCAATAAGTCCATATTCTAAAGCTTCACCTGCATCCATATAATTATCTCTATCAGTATCCTTTTCAATAACTTTGATATTTTTACCAGTATTATTTGCAAGAATCTTATTAATTTTATCCTTAATCTTTAAAATATGTTCAGCAGCTATCTTTATTTCCGTTGCCTGTCCACTAGCGCCACCTAATGGCTGATGAATCATAACCTCACTATTAGGTAAAGCATATCTCTTACCCTTTGTACCACTGCTTAAAAGAAAAGCTGCCATACTCGCACACATACCAATACAAATAGTAGATACATTACTTTTAATAAAATTCATCGTATCATATATAGCCATACCAGAAGTAACACTTCCACCAGGTGAATTAATATATAAACTAATATCATTATGATTTAAAGAATCTAAATATAATAATTCACCTATAATTACATTACTAGTATTATCATCTATTTCCCCACAAAGTAAAACAATCCTATCCTTTAACAATCTAGAATAAATATCATAAGCTCTTTCACCACCATAACACTTTTCAATAACACTTGGTATTAAATTCATACTCACTCTCCTAATAATATAATAGAACAAATTTTGTAAAGTATTCAAAAAATTATATGACAAAATATGAAAATCTGCTATAATATGTATAGGAGGCTAGAAAATGTCTAAACTAATAACAATTAAATATCAAGAAAAAGAAAGTAAATATCCTGTTGGAACTACTTTATATGAAATAAGTAAAGATTTCCAAAATGATTATAGATATCCAATATTAATAGCTGAAGTAGATAATGATTTAAGAGAATTAAATGATGAAATATTAAAAAGTGGAAATATTAAATTTTATGATCGAACAACTAGTATTGGATTATCTGTTTACGGTAGAACACTACAATTTATATTAGTATATGCCTTAAAAAGAATAAATCCAAAAGCACGCTTAAGAGTCGAAAACTCTATTGATAAAGGTTTTTATTGCGAAATAACCGGTATTGAATTAAACAAAGTATTAATAAATAATATCGAAAAAGAAATGAAAAAAATAGTCAATGAAGATTGGGAAATAATTAAATTTAATGTTCGAAGATCTGATGCTATAGAATACTTTGCTAAAAGGAAAATGTATGATAAAGTTAATGTATTAAAATATATAAGTAACTCATATATTAGTCTTTATCGTATAGATGATGTTTATGATTATTTTTATGGAGCATTAACAAATAAAACAGGATTAATTGATGATTTTAAAGTAAATTATATAAAAGATAAAGGATTTGTTGTAAGCTATCCAACAATCGAAAATCCAGATATAACCCTTGATTATGTACATCATGAAATGTTATTCAATAAATTCTGTGATTATAAAAACTGGAGTAAAATGTTAGGAATAGAAAATGCTGCTGATGTAAATAATTATGTTACTAATGGTGATTTTACAGATTTAATTAACTTATCAGAAACATATTATAATGGTCAATTAAATGATATCGCTAGTAAAGTAGTAAACAATAAAAAAATTAAAATTGTTTTAATTGCAGGTCCTTCATCAAGTGGTAAAACAACAACTGCAAAAAAATTAAGTATATGTTTACAAAGTAAAGGTTTAAAAACACATTATTTATCAACAGATGACTATTTTGTTGAAAGAGAAAAAACACCTAAACATAAAGATGGAAGTTATGATTTCGAATGTGTTGAAGCTGTAGATATAACATTATTTAATAAAACACTTTTAGATTTATTAAATGGTAAAGAAGTTAGTTTACCAGAATTTAATTTTAGATTAGGCAGAAAAGAATATAAAGGCAAAACATTAAAGCTTGGAGAAGATGATATTGTTATTGTCGAAGGATTACATGCAATAAATGAAAAATTAACACCTGCTATTGAAGCCAAAAATAAATATAAAGTATATATTAGTCCATTAACACAATTAAATATTGATGATCATAATCGTATCCATACAAGTGATATTAGAAGATTAAGAAGAATGGTCCGTGATAATAATTTTAGAGGTTATACTGCTAGTGATACTTTAAATTCATGGAATAGCATCAGAAATGGCGAAGAAAAATATGTTTTTCCATTCCAAGATGAAGCAGATACTGTTATTAATTCATCATTATTGTATGAAATTGGTGTCTTAAAATTATATGCTGAACCATTATTATTTTCTGTTAAAGAAAATGATCCTTGTTATTCAGAAGCTATAAGATTAATTAATTTTTTAAGAAACTTTTTAGCGATACCAAGTGAAAATGTACCAAAAGATTCTGTTTTAAGAGAATTTATAGGTGGAAGTTGTTATTATGAAAAAAATTAAAGGAGAAAAAATATGATAAAAGTTGCAATAAATGGTTTTGGTCGTATAGGTAGAATAGTATTTAGATTAATGGAAGAAGATAATGAATTTGAAGTTGTTGCTATAAACGATTTAACAAGTGCAGATGAACTTGCACATTTGTTAAAATATGATACATCACATAGAAGTTATCGTGTTGATGAAATAAGAGCAGAAGATGATTATTTAATAGTTGGTAATCATAAAATAAAAATATATTCTGAAGTTGATCCGAAGAATTTACCATGGGGTGAATTAAAAATAGATGAAGTATTTGAATGTACTGGCCATTTTGTTGATGTAGATAAAGCTTATGCTCATATAGAAGCTGGAGCTAAACACGTAATTATATCAGCACCAGCTAAAGGAAATTGTAAAACGATTGTCTATAATGTAAATCATAATATACTTGATGGTAGTGAAAAAATAATATCAGCTGCATCTTGTACAACAAATTGTTTAGCACCTGTTTTAGATGTTTTAGATAAAACATTTGGTATTGAAAAAGGTTTTATGACAACAGTACACGCATATACAAATGATCAATCAATTTTGGATATTGCTCATAAAAAAGGATATATGGCTCGACGTGGTAGAGCAGGAGCTTCAAATATAGTCCCTTCTTCTACTGGTGCTGCTAAAGCTATTGGTTTAGTTTTGCCTAATTTAAATGGTAAACTTGCTGGCAGTGCTTTAAGAGTTCCTGTAACTGATGGATCAGTTGTTGATTTAACTCTTGAATTAAAGAAAAATGTTACGAAAGAAGAAGTTAATAAATCTTTTTATGATAATCAAAATGAAACAATTAAAATAACTAATGATCCTATTGTATCAAGTGATATAATTGGTAGTCATTTAGGTAGTTTGGTTGATTCACTTTTAACTACCGTTTTAGAATATGACGGAAAACAATTAGTAAAAGTAGTTGCCTGGTATGATAATGAAATGGGTTATAGTGCCCAAATGGTTCGATGTGCGAAATATTTAGGGGGCAAATAATGCCTCTTTTTAAAAAAAATGGTTTTACTTTAGTTGAATTAATCGCAATTATTTTAGTATTAAGTATAATAATGACTATTTCTTTTACTTCCTTAAGTAAAACAATTGAAAATTCTAATAATCAAAAATATGATACTTTAATTAAAAATATTGAAACGGCTTGTGAAAACTATGTTAATTTACCAGGTATTTATCGTAATGTTGATAGCACTATAAATAGTAATGGTAGTTATGAAGTTACTATGAATGATTTAATTAATGCTAGTGTTATAGATGAGATACCAATTAATCCTAAAAATAATAAAAAAATGAAAAATGGTAAAATAATTGTTACTAAAAATAGTAATAATGAATTAGTTTATAAAGTAGAAATTGAGTGGGAAAAATGAAACTAGAAAATATTGATTTAAATGGTAAAAGAGTAATAATAAGGTGTGATTTTAATGTACCTATTAAAAATGGTATTATTGAAGATGATAATAGAATAGTTGAATCATTACCGACTATTAATTTAGTAAAAAATAAGGGAGCAAAAATTATTTTGATGTCCCATTTAGGAAGAATTAATAGTTTAGAAGATAAAAAGGATAAAACATTAAAACCAGTTGCTGATAGATTGAGTGAATTATTAAATCAAAGAGTAATATTTATTGATGAAACGAGAGGGGAAAAACTAGAAAAGTCTATTAATAATTTAAAAAATGGTGATATTTTGTTAATGGAAAATACTAGATTTGAGGATCTTGATGGTAAAAAGGAATCTAAAAATAATCAAGAATTAGGTAAATACTGGAGTAGTTTAGCTGACTTTTATGTTAATGATGCATTTGCTACTTTACATCGTTCTCATGCTTCAAAT
This sequence comes from uncultured Bacilli bacterium, assembly GCA_934179675.1. Lineage (GTDB taxonomy): Bacteria > Bacillota_I > Bacilli_A > RF39 > UBA660 > CAG-884. Next base: position 25,769 of record CAKPQS010000015.1, on the reverse strand, counting down.
GTAGGAATTGCTACTTATTTACCTTGTTGTTTTGGATTACTTGTTAGAAAAGAATTGGATATTTTTAGAAATGTTTTAAGTAATCCTTCAAGGCCATTAACTGTTATAATTGGTGGATCTAAAGTATCTGATAAAATAGGTGTTTTAGAAAATTTAGTAAATAAGGCTGATTATATTTTAGTTGGTGGTGGTATGGCTTATACTTTCTTGAAAGCTAAAGGATATAATATTGGATTATCACTTTTAGATGAAGATAAAATTGATTATTGTTCTAATTTATTAAATAAAACTGATAAAATAATTTTGCCTATTGATAGTTTAGTTTCTAAAGATATAAATGAAGATTCAAAAATTTTAGTTAAAAATAATGATGAATTTTTAGATAATGATATAGGATTAGATATTGGTCCTAAAACTATCGAATTGTTTAAAAAATATATAAATAGAAGTAATACTGTAATATGGAATGGTCCTGTAGGCTATTTTGAAATACCGGCTTTTTCTGTAGGAACAAAAAAATTAGCAGATTTAGTTATAAATGTTCCTGTTTCGATAGTTGGTGGCGGCGATACTGCTTCTGCTTTAATAAATATGGGTTATAAGGATAAGTTTACTCATATTTCAACTGGTGGTGGTGCTTCTTTAGAATTATTGGAGGGAAAAAAATTACCTGGTATTGAGGTAATTGAAAAAAATGAAGTTAATTGTTAGTAATTTAAAGATGTATTTAGATGGTTCTGAAATTAAGAATTATTTGAGTTTATTATTACCTTATGAAAATAATAATATTATAATTTGTCCTTCAGCGATTCATATTCCTTATTTTCTAGGTCATAAATTTAGTGTTGGTATTCAAAATATTACTTATAAATCAAATCAAAACCAAACTGGAGAAATATCAGCGCTTCAAGCTTCTAATTTGGGTGTTAAGTATGTTATTATTGGTCATCATGAGAGAAAAAAATGTTTTTTTGAGACTAACAAAGAAATTAATTTAAAAATAAAAGAGGCTTTAAAAAATAATTTAAAAGTTATTTTATGTATCGGTGAAGAAAATGCTAATTATGATTTTTTGAAAAAAGATTTATATGAATGTTTATATGATATAAATGATGAAGTTATTATTGCTTACGAGCCTTCATGGGTAATTTGTACTGATAAGATACCTTCTAATGATGAAATTGAGAGTGTTTCTGCTTTTATTAAAAAAGAATGTTTATCTTTATTAAATAGAGATGTTAAGGTTTTATATGGTGGTAATATAAATCCTGAAAATATAAAAAAATTAAATAATATTTCTAATATTGATGGTTATTTAATTGGGTTATCATCTAGTAAAATTAATGATTTTATTGAGATTATAAAATTGGTCAACAATATGTGATAAAACATGACAAGTTTCGACAAAACTAGCTAATAAAACCCCCTAGATTTATGAAAATATTGTAGTATAATTATTAGTATAGTTGAAAGGGAAGAAAATGAAAGATACAATAAAAGTTCTAATGATTGATGACAACGTAAGTTTAGTCGAAATGGTAAAAGAATATTTTAAGGATAGTAGTAAGATTAAAATTGTATTAGAGGCTTATGATGGTAAGGAAGGTATTGATTTAATTGATTCTAAAAAGGATGAATATGATGTCATTGTTTTAGATTTGATTATGCCTAAAAAGGATGGTCTTTATGTTTTAGAGGAAATGAAGACTAGAAAGATCAATAAAAAGGTTATAGTTGCGACTAGTTATAATGCTAGTGAGGTTATAAGGGAAGTATCAGAATATGGGGTTAATTATTTTATTTTAAAGCCTTTTGATTTAGATGATTTAGAGAAAAGAATTATTGAGTGTTGTAGTAAAAAACAGAGTAAATCAATTAATTTTGAGAGTCATAATGTTCAGGTTTCGATTACGAGAATGTTACATGAATTAGGTATTCCATCACATATTAAGGGATATCAATTTCTTCGGGAGGCTATTAATATAGTGTTTGATAGACCGGATGTTATTGGTGGAATAACTAAAGAGTTATATCCTGAACTTGCTGGTAGATATGATACTACTGTTTCAAGAGTTGAGCGAGCTATTAGACATGCTATTGAGGTAAGTTGGAATAGGGGATCATGGGACATGATGGAGGAATTATTTGGTCATAGTGTTGATATTGATAAGGCTAAACCTACTAATTCTGAATTTATTGTAACTTTAGCTGATAAGTTAAGAATGGATTTCCATAGGGTAACTGCATAGAACAAGGTAATACTTGTTTTTTTGTAATGTAAAATGCTTTTGTGATTATATATTTTTTAATAATTTAAACAATCATTTTTTTAAAATTATAACATTTTTATTTTGAAAATTGATTGAAATGTATAAATAAATATTGTATAACTGTTTTAGTAATAAAAGGTAGGTGTGTATAAATGAATATTGTTGATGAGTCTATAAATAAAGATACATGCATCCCTGATAATATATAATAAAATAGTTAAATTTAATTAAAATAAATTTACAAATAAAAAAAATATGGTATAATACAATTAAAGCAATGAACAAGAGGAGTAATTTATAATATCTATTAGAGATGAAAAGTCATAGGCTGAAAGCTTTTCAAAGTAAAAATAAATGAAGGTAGCTTGGGAGCTTTATATCAGAAATAATAGTAAGATATAATGTTTGTCGCATTAAGACATTTAAGGTAATAGAAATATTATAAAATAAGGTGGTACCACGAGTAAATCGTCCTTTGGGATGGTTTACTCTTTTTTTAGTTTAAAGGAGAGGAATAATATGTTAGAAAAAAAATATAATCATAAATTGGTAGAAGAAGGTAAGTATAAAAATTGGAAAGAAAAAGGATATTTTGAACCAGGAGATTTAAGCAAAAAACCATTCTGTATAGTATTACCCCCACCAAATGTAACAGGAAAATTACATTTAGGACACGCTTATAATACTGCAATACAAGATGCAATAATACGATATAAAAGAATGCAAGGATATGATTGTCTATGGTTTCCAGGAATGGATCATGCTGCTATTGCTACGGAAGCTAAGGTTGTAAAAAAGCTAAAAGAATCTGGTATAAATAAATATGAATATGGTCGTGAAAACTTTTTGAAGGCTTGCTGGGATTGGACACATGAATACTCTGAAAACATTAGAAAACAATGGGGTAAATTAGGATTATCACTTGCTTACTCAAAAGAAACATTTACATTAGATGATAAAATAAGCAAAGCCGTAAAAAAAGTATTTGTTGACTACTATAACGAAGGCATTATATATAGAGGCGAAAAGATAATAAACTGGGATCCAGAAGCAAGAACAGCTTTATCAAATGAAGAAGTAATATATAAGGATGTAGAAGGAGCATTCTATCATTTAAAATATTATATTGAGGGTACTGATGATTATTTAGACGTTGCAACAACAAGACCAGAAACACTGTTTGGTGATACAGCAGTTGCCGTAAACCCAGAAGATGAAAGATATAATAAATTAATAGGTAAAAATGTAATATTACCAATTGTAAATAAACTAATACCAATAATAGGAGATGAACATGCTGATCCAAGTTTTGGAACAGGATGCGTTAAAATAACACCAGCACATGATCCTAACGATTTTGAAGTAGGAAATAGACACCATTTAGAAAGAATTGTTGTCATGGATGAAAAAGCAATAATGAATGAAAATGCTATTGGTTATACTGGCTTAACAAGAGAAGAATGTAGAAATAAATTAATAGAAGACTTAAAAGAAAAAGATTTATTAATTAGAATTGAAAAAATAACTCATTCAGTTGGTCATTCAGAACGAACAGGTGTTATGGTTGAACCATATTTATCAAAACAATGGTTTGTAAAAATGGGAGAATTAGCTAAAAGAGTATTGGATAACCAAAAAGATAAAAACAATAAAATTAATTTTGTACCAGAACGATTTGAAAAGATATTAAACCATTGGATGGAAATAAGTTATGATTGGTGTATATCTAGACAATTATGGTGGGGTCATAGAATACCAGCATGGTATAAAGCTGACAAAATATATGTAGGTGTTGAAGAACCAAAAGAAGAAGGATGGGAACAAGAAAAAGATGTTTTAGATACATGGTTTTCAAGTGCTTTATGGCCATTTGCAACATTAGGTTGGCCAGAAGAAAATACTGATTTTGATAGATATTTTCCAAATGACTGTTTAGTAACAGCTTACGATATTATTTTCTTTTGGGTAGCGCGTATGGCTTTCCAAACAGAAAAAATAACAGGTCAAAGGCCATTTAAAGATTGTATTATTCATGGATTAATAAGAGATAAAGAAGGAAGAAAAATGAGTAAATCATTAGGCAATGGTATTGATCCAATGGATATGATAGATGAATATGGCGCTGATAGCTTAAGATTTTATTTAACAACCGATTGTGCTTTAGGAACAGATTTAAGATTTGATACAGAAAAAGTAAAATCAACATGGAATTTTATAAATAAATTATGGAATGCATCAAGATATGTATTAATGAATATTGAATCTTTAAAAGAATATGATTTTTCAAATATAAATGAATCTGATAAATGGATATTATCAAAATATGAAAAAATAGTTAAAAGTGTAACATATCATTTTGATAATTATGAATTTAATTTAGCAGGATCAGAACTATATAACTTTATTTGGGAAGATTTCTGTAGTAATTATATTGAATTTTCTAAATTTTCAAGTAGTGAAATTGGAACTAAAAGTACATTATGTTATGTATTAACAGGAATATTAAAAATGATGCATCCTTTTATGCCATTTGTAACTGAAGAAATATATAATATGTTACCAATAAAAGATAGTGAATCAATTATGATTAGTACTTATCCAAAATATGAAGAAAAATATGTATATGAAGATATTATAAAAAAATATGATTATATAATTGATTTTATAAGAGAATTTAGAAATGTAAAATTAGAAAATCAAATTACTAAAGACTTAAAAGTAAAAATTAATAATAATGAAGATTATACATTAATAAATAAAATACTTAAATTAGAAAATAGTATTATTGAAAATGAATTAAATATAACAAAATTTAATATAAATAATAATATGTATAATATGGATATTTATTTTGAAAAAGAAATTACTAAAGAAGATGAAGAATTAAAACAAAAACAAATAGAAAATTTAAAAAAATCTATTGAAAGAAGAAAAAATTTATTAAGTAATGAAAACTATGTAAAAAAAGCACCACAAAATTTAGTAGAACAAGAAAAACTAAAATTAGCTGAAGAAGAAAATATGTTAAAGGAGATGACTAAATAATGGAACGTCTTCAAAAAGTAATTGCTGAATCTGGTTATGCATCACGAAGAAAAGCTGAAGAATTAATAAAAGCTGGTAAAGTATATGTAAATGGTATTAAAATAACAGAAATGGGCTATAAAGTAAATGGTAATGATTTAATTGATATAAATGGAAAACCATTAAAAAAAGAGGATAAAGAATACTATCTACTTAATAAACCTAGAGGTGTTGTTACTACAACAAGTGATGATAAAAACAGAAAAACAGTTACTGATATAATCGAAACAACTAAAAGAATTTATCCAATAGGTAGATTAGACTATGATACAACAGGTGTTTTATTACTAACAAATGATGGTGAACTAACAAATATTTTAAATCATCCTTCATCAGAAGTAACAAAAGTATATCTTGCTAAAATAGAAGGAATAGTTGAACCATTTAAAGTAAAAAAACTAGAACAAGGTGTAGTAATAGATGGCAAAAAGACATCTAAAGCTAGAGTAAGAATAAAAAAAATAGACAAAAAAAATAATGCTTCTTATATTGAATTAACTATTCATGAAGGAAGAAATCATCAAGTTAAAAAAATGTTTGAAGCAATAGGATATAACGTTATAAAATTAAAAAGAGAAAAATATGCTTTTTTAGATGTAAAATCATTAAAATCTGGTGAATATAGAAAATTGACAACTAAAGAAGTAAAAAGTTTATATGCATTAAAAAAATAATCATTTGATTATTTTTTTTTCGTATTCAGAATTAATTATTTCTACCATTTCTTCTGGACTTTCTTTACAATTGTTTTTTAACCATTTTTTTATAAGTGCAAACATACCTGCTTTAAAAAATTCAATATGATAATCCATATTTTTAGTTGAACCATAATATTTTACCATATCATCTTTTTCTAAATGATTATCATAATAATCCATAAAATTAAAATTTAATTTAAACATTGTTTTATAGTATATTTGATTTTCCTTTATATGATTAAACAACTGCTATTATTTTACTTTTTGTAAATATTATTTTAATTATTGTAAATCAGAAAATTATGATTATTTATCCAAATTGGATGTCTATAATAGTTGCTACTTATACATTTTATTTGTTATTTATATCAATTTATAATTTAATAAAATATAACAGTCCTTTAATGATATCTTCTAAAATAATAAATGTTGTTGCAAGTTTAGTTTCATTTATATCATTAGAAATAATTTTGATTCCAACATTTGGTAGCGATGTTAATTTTTTTGAAATAATGATAATATCTACTGGTGGAGAAATTATAATTATCATAAGTTTATATATGATTATAAAATCAACAGAATAAATAATAATTAAATATATTTATTAATTTTAAAAAAATGATATAATTATATAGGTGGTTATATGATAGTTGTTGCAGCATTAATTGAAAAAGATAATAAATATTTAATTGCACGAAGATCTACTGGATCAAAAGATGTACTTGGAAAATGGGAATTTCCCGGGGGTAAAGTTGAAGAAAATGAATCAGATAAACAAGCAATTGAAAGGGAAATAAAAGAAGAATTTGGCATGGAAATAAAAGCTATTAGATTTTTAAAAAATAATGTTTATAATTATCCGGATAAAATAGTTGATTTAAGATTATATGAGTGCAAATACATTTCTGGAGAATTTAGTTTACATGATCATTTTGAATATAAATTTGAAGAAAAAAATAATATTATAAAATATGATTTATGTCCGGCTGATATTTCATTGGCACAATATTTAATAAATAATTAAAAAAATATCATTTTTTGATATTTTTTTGTTTATCTAAACTTATAACTAAATTAACTAGATCATTAGCAGAATTTTTATTTATTATTTTCTTTTGATTTTCAATCATTTCTTTTTGTAATTTATCATCATTTAATAATTTAATAGCATTAGTTACAATGTCTTTTTCATTTTCGCATTTTAAACTCATTTTATGATTATAGAAAAAATTTGTATTTATAGTTTCTATTCCTGGTATTGCAAAAGCATGTATTAACGGTTTATTAATGGAAGCTATTTCTGTGGATGATAATCCACCTGGTTTTGATATAACAATATCAGCTGAATAAATTAAATCATTAATATTATGACAAAATCCTAAAACAATTAAATTTTTATTATCTATTTTTTTTAATTCATTAAATAATTCTTTATTCGATCCTGTCACAATAATAATTTTCGTATTTTCAATTTTTAATAAATCATTTATTATGTTTGTAACATTACCAAACCCCATACTACCTAACATAATTAAAATTGTTTTTTCATTATTAATATTTAAATTATATTTAATATTTTTAGAACTTTTAATAAAGTTAGTAGAAATAGGAATACCTGTTTTAATTAATTTTTCATTATCTACTCCTTTATCTATAAAATCTTTTTCGATACCATTTTGAATAATATAGTAATTTGGTTTTGCTTCTTCCATAAATGGACAAGCTGTATAGTCTGTTGCGACTAAAATAAAAGGTATTTTTTTTATACTTGTTAATGTAAAAGCAGGGAATATATGGGTTGTTATAACCAAATCGATATTATTATTAATAACATAGTTATATAATTTTTTCTTATGCATTTTATTAACAATATACACAGGACTTTTAAGTTTAGTTTTACTATATAATTCTCCTAATTTATAAACAGTTTTAAATATTTTACCATTTCCATTTAAAGTTGATAAATATAATTTTTCGGAAAAATTTTTCATTTTTTTATTAACAATATCATAAAAATCTTTAAATTCACAATCTATATTATTTAATTTTAATTCATCGAGTATATATTTAGCACATGCATTATGACCACCACCTGTTGAACATGATAATATCAATACTTTCATACACTACCTCCAATTTAATTATACATTATTAATGCTTAATTTGCAAATAATTAAATATACTTTAATATGAATACTGATGAAAAAATAAGAAGATTAAATTTTGAAGATTTTTTATTAACAATTTTTATTTGTTTAAGTATTTTAAATATTATTGGTGATAATTATGAAAAAAAATATCTAAAAACGTTTAATATATATTATAAAACAAACGCTAATAAAATATTTGATTTTACTTTAAGTATAACTATATTAATTTATTTATATTTTGTTATTAGAAATTATAATTCATATAAAAATATTGAAGAAAATAATAAAAAATTATATAGTATTAAATTATTTGGCAGTATTTTAATAATAGTAGGTGCTATATGTTTGTTATATTTTCAAAAAAAACAAGACTCATTTATAGGAATACCAGCAATATAATTTTATCAATATTTTTTCTTTTCTTTTTTTTTATTTTGTTGTATAATAAATTTAGAGAATAGGTGATTAATGTGATTGTTAGAAAGCCATATGCATTTTTTATTAAACATTTTAGACTTTTTCATATACTTTTTTTAATACTATCTTTTGTAATTATTGTTAATAATATAGGACTATTTGAATTCTTTGATGATTATATAAATGCTACACCAACCATAGTTAGCTCATATATTACAGAATCAGCGCATGTAAATATTTTGTGGCCTGTATTATTATTAATTGGTTTACTAATTGTAATGGGAGTATTAATATATAAAAAAAAGAGTATTAAATTATATATTGCAGAAATAGTTACATATTCATTAATTTTAGTCTTATTTATTTATTCAAATAATTTAATGGTTCAAATGACTAAATATATAGTTGATATCAGAAAAATAAAAGCAATCCATGATATTTTATTCGCACTATGTTTAGTTCAACCAATAATGATGGCTTTACTTTTTACAAGAGCAACAGGATTTGATATAAAAAGATTTGATTTTGCTAGTGATTATGCTAAATTACAAACTGAAGAAACAGATAGAGAAGAAGTAGAGCTAAATTTAGAATTAGATTATAACATTTTAAAAACTAAATTAAATAAAATATTTAGATATACAAAATACTTTTATTTAGAAAATAAAATATTATGTTTTATAATAGTTATTTCTATAGGTGGCTTAATTTTGGGGACAACCTACGCCTATGTTAAAACTAATCAATATGTTAATGTTAAAAATAATAATGTAAATGCAACTAAATATAATCTTACATTTGGTGATGCATATTTAGAAAATAAAGATATAAATAATAATCTAATAAATGGCTCTAATTTCATAATTTTAAAAGCTAATATAAAAATAAAAGGTATGAAAAAAAATACATTTAATACATCTAATTTACTATTATTTATTAATCAAAGTAGTTATACACCTTTAAAACAGTATAACCAATACTTTACTGATTTTGGAACAGGTTATGAAGATCAAATGATTGAAGAAAGTGGTGATTATTACTTTGTTTATCAAATACCATCTAATGTCTATTTAGATGATATAAAATTAGTATATACTGATATATCTAAAAACTATGAAAAAAAACTTGATTATGTTGACTTAAGAAATGAACATTTTATGGGATCATACACAATAAATGAAAATGCTTTAGTAAAAACATCTTTTATGGGTGATATTAATTTAAAAATAGATGAATTTAGTATAAAAGAAAAATTTAAAGTTCCCTATATTTTTAAAGCATATAAAACATATTACACAAGTAATTATTATGTTAGTCCTAGTATATCAGGTAATTATGATAAAAGTGTTATAAGAATTATAAGTAACGATTGTAGTTTTATTGAAAAATATGGTAGTATATATTACGATGAACAAAAATCATCTGTACCAATGAAAAAAATTGATCCTTTAAAAAATAGTGATTACTGCTATTTTGAAACAGATAAAAATGCACTTGATGCAACAAGTATTTATTTAAAACTATCTGTTAGAGGAAATGTATATAAATATTATTTAAAATAGTATTTTATTATTTTAAATATTATGTTATAATTATGAGGAGGAAATGGGATGAAAAAGTATTTATTTATTCTATTTAGCCTAATTTTCTTACCTAATGTATATGCTTGTGATTATTCCATAAAATCGGAACTTAAAAGTTTAGCAAATAACGTTAATTTTGATTTAAATTATCAAATAGTTGATGAAAAAGCTTCTTTTAAAATTTCTATTACAGGAATAAATGAAAAAGTATATGTAATAGATGAAAATGGTAATAAATATTATAAAGACACTGTTATCGAAAATTTATCAGAAGGAATGAAATATAAATTTTATGTAAGAGGTAGAGTTTATGATTTCTGTGGGTATGGTGATTTAAATACTAAAATTATCAGTACTCCATATTATAACAAATACTATCAAGATGAATTATGTGAAAAACATAAAAATGATAATATATGTTATAGATGGAATAACGTTAATATGACTTATGATGAATTTAAGAAAAAAATAGCTTCTTTAGAAGTAGCTAAACCAATTGTTCCCGAGACACCAGTTAAAAAAAATGGTATTGCTAAATATATGGGGTTAATTGTAGGAAGCATTACTATTATACTTGGAGCATCTATTATAGTTATGAAAAGAAAAAATATTGGTTTTTAAGGAGTTGATATAATGAAAAAAAGACTTTTTTACATAATACTATCTATTTGTTTGTTATTTAGTGTTAATGTAAAAGCTGCTGAAAAGAAAAATAAAATTATTACAGTTAGATTTATCGTTGGATGCGAAAGTTCGGAAAATGCTTATAGAATCTTAATGAAAAATGCAATAAGTACTAATGCCAATGGTTCAATTGTAACTGGTAAAGAATACCGTTTTGAATTATCAGCTGATTTTGATTTAAGCAGTATTCCAGGATATAAGAACGATGAAGAATCTGGTGGCTTTGGCGATACTAGTGATAGCGAAGGATGTGCTCCTAAAGCAGCAAATAAGCTCGCTTGTTCATTTGGATGTTTGGAAGGCGCAATTAATGCTGCAACAAACCATATCACGGTTGATTACCAAAATGCAACAACATCTGATTTGTTTAATGCCTTTAATGGTGTTGGTAAAAGTGTTGGTGCTTACTGTATGGAAGTATGTGTTGACAAAAAGAAATTTGTTGCACCTGAATCAGATACTATTACAGTTAAACAAGGACAAAAATTTACTTTTGAAAATAGATTTGGTCATATTTTAACATTTATTGATGATGTTCGTACATGTTATACTTTCTTTGATTCAGATAGCTGGAAATCAGCTTATAATAATGATGTTAGCACTATTAATAATAAAACATCAGAATTACAACAACAATCATATTCAGCATGTAGTGGATCAAGATATGTTAATGGATTTTGTGTTAATTATCGCTACAACAAGAAAACAAAAAAATATGAAGTTTCATCAAAAAACCCAGCTACTTGTGGTTATGGGTTCGAATTAAGTGGTAGCACTTGTAGAATGACTGAAAGTTATAAACAACAATTAATCAATGAAAGAAAAAATGCAGCAAATGATATTGAAAGTAATTTAATACCAGCTGCTGAAGCTTGCTACAATCATATGAGTAAACCTGCTGAAAAATGCGATGAAGTTTATATAAAATATGATGATGAAATTTATGGCAATGAAGTTGAAAATGATAAAGAATATAAAAAACTTGTTTCTAGTGGACATACTGAAACAAGAGAAAATTATCTTGAAAGAAATACATCATTATCAAATCCAACAATTATTTATAACTGTCCAGATAGTGATTCTGGATGTTCTACTTCATCAAAATATGTAAATAATTTTTTGAAATTTAGAAGAATGAAATTTTATAGCGAATACCATTGGGATACTGTTGAAGACTTCTTTAGTTGTGTCAATATTAATGGAAAATCTTATTTAAGATGTTCAACTGCTGAAGCAAAAGCACCAAACCGTTATTTAACAATTGGTAAAAATTTCCCTGTTAGTTTTAATTCTGCTATTGGTCCACATGAAATTAAAATCGAATACAAATGTAATGGCACAAATAGTGATATTGATGCTGAAGATGCTGATTCATGTATATATAATGTCGAAGGATGTAAAGAAGGCGTATGTGTTCCTAAAGATGAAAACGGCGGAAATAATAATGGTAATAATGGTAATAATGGTAATAATGGTGGTATTGAAGTAATTTATCGTGTTGTTGATTTAAATGATCCATTCCCAAATAGAGCATCAGGTGATAACTGGACTGGTAGTGAAAGCTTAATAACTAATAATAGGGGAGTTGAAGCAGAAAGTGTTTATAATCTTACACCTTATTACACAATAGAACTAGATCCAGCAAAAATAAAAGAAATAAGAAGAGATAATAAAAATATTGATTATGGATCATTTGAAAATTTGACTTGTACAAATGGAGAAAATTGTAAAAGTGCTTATGTAGCTGAACTTGTTGGAAAAGGCTATTTAACAATAGACAAAGGAGATTAATATGAAAGAAACGATGTGGGCATGGTTTGTTCTTGTTGTTGGAATTGTTTGTTTAACTGCTGTATTCTTTTTCCAAAGAATAGTTAATACATCAGAACACAACTATTATGTATTAAAAGAAGTTACAGAAGCAGCTATGTGGGACTCTATCGATTTAGGTTATTATCGAAAAAATGATGGAAAAGTAAAAATAATAGAAGAAAAATTTGTTGATAGTTTTGTAAGAAGATTCGCTCAAACAGCTAATCTTTCAAGAAAATATTTAATACAGATTTATGATGTCAATGAAGTACCACCAAAGGTAAGTATTAAAGTTTCTAGTGTAGAATCAGGAACAGTTATAAATGATGTGTATAATTTTGACATTGTGAATAAATTAGATGCGATTTTTGAAACGCCATATTAAAAAGGAGGATTTTTATGAATATTTTAGTTTCAATCAAAAGATTCTTTACCAATAAAAATGTTGTTACTGTTATTGGTATAGTCTTAATTATTTTCTTGCTTTATTGGGGATATAATAAAGCAATACAAACACAGGTTTCACCTGTATCAGGTATCCCAGTTGCTAAAGAGAAAATTTTACCAGGTACATTAATTACAAGTGATATGATTGATGTAATTTCTGTTGCACCAGTTGTATTACAAAAAGGTGATATTTATACTAGTAAAGCTCAAATAGTTGGAAGTAATAAAAAAATGTATTCAAATTATGATACTGCTATTCCAAAAGGAAGTATGTTCTATAAGAGTGCTGTTATTACTGAAGATCAATTGCCTAATTCAGCTTTAATTGGCTTAAATAGTGGTGAAGTATTATATAATTTACCTGTAAATATTAGAACTACATTTGGTAATATTATAATGCCAGATTCTTATATTGATATTTATTTAAAAGCTACTGAAACAAATAGCACTACAAATGAAAAAGAAATTATTTATGGTAAGTTTATTGAAAATATAAAAGTACTTGCTGTAAAAGATGCTAGTGGTAATGATGTGTTTGCTAATAGTGAGGATAAAAAAACACCTGCTATGATGTTATTTGGTTTACAATCTGATATTAATATTCTTTTAAATAAAGCTAGCTATTTAACACAATATAGTGTTGAAATTATACCTGTACCACATGGTGCTGATTCACAAATAGTTGGTGATAAAAAGGTTTCATCTGAATATTTAAGAGATTTTATTAATTCTAAAACTGTTGAAATACCAGAAAATGATGTTCCAGAAGAAGGGTGATATAAATGGATACAGCATTTTCCCAAATTGATTTTGGTCCGCTAAATCCTTATTTACAAAATGATGATATCACTGATATTTCTTATAGTAATAATGGTCAAGTACATGTTAAGACATTATCCAAAGGTATTTATAGAGATGAAAATCCTAGTATAAATAATACTTTTATGGAAAAGTTAGCCTTTCAATGTGCAAATATGATGGGTAAATCATTTAATATGGCTCATCCATTTCTTGACGTTGAAAGTGCTGAACTTCGTCTTAACTTTGTCCATGATTCAATTGCTCGAAATGGTATTGCTTGTGTTATCCGTAAAACACCAGCAAAAATAAGACTTGAAAAACAAAAATTATTAGATGAAGATTATATTACACTTGATATACATGATTTTTTGATTACATGTGTTCAAGGTCATTGCAATATTATTATTAGTGGTGAAACTGGTTCTGGTAAAACAGAATTCCTTAAATATTTAGCAGCACATACAAGAGAAGATGAAAAATTAATTACAATTGAAGATACTTTGGAATTACATTTAGATAGGATATTTCCTCATCGAGATATTGTAGCAATGAAAACTAATAATATTGCATCTTATTCTGATGTTTTAGTAACATGTATGCGTCAAAACCCTAAATGGATTTTACTATCGGAAGTAAGAAGTGCTGAAGCTGTTCTTGCTGTTCGAAATTCAATTTCATCAGGACATTATATTTTATCTACTATTCACTCTGATAAAGCTGCTAGTATTCCAAGCCGTATGTATAGTTTATTAGAAACTAATCAAGATATTGAACAATTTTTAAAATCTATTCACAGATATGTTCAACTTGGTGTTCATATAAGAGGTAGGCAAGATAAAGTTACCAAAAGATTTAAAAGAGATATCGCTGAAGTTACAGAATTCTTTGTAGATGATAATAACGAAGCGGGACATAATACAATTTATAGAAAAACAGAAGATGGTGTTATAACAAAAAATAAACCATCAAAATATTTAATTGATTATTTAGATAGTCAAGGTATAGTTTTACCAGATGTTATTGTTGATAATGTCGAAGAACTTGCAGTATAGGAGGTGCTAGAGTGACTTTATTTATATTTATTCTTATTGGTATAATATTATTATTTATAGCAATTTATAGAAAACAGAATGGAGAAAATGTATATAAATATATTATTAATTCTGTTTCAGATGTTTACAATAAATATGCTCCATATTCTTATAAAGTTGTTAAAGAAAAAGTAAAAGCGATGGGACAAGATTATACTACTAGACAGTATGTTACTCAAGTATTGGGATTTGCAGCGTTTTCTGGTATTATATCATATTTATATTTTTATAATTTAATTATTTCAGCTATTTATATTTTAATTACTATAATGTTTATACCTTATTTAAATTATTTAAGATGTAAAAGAATTTATAGTGAATTTATTTTTGAACAAATTCAAGTTTATACAACTAATACTATAATGGAATTTGCAACTACGCAAGCTTTTGTTAAGTCATTAGAAGGTGTATATGAATCAAATATACTTGAAGATCCTGTTAAAACAGATGTTAAAATGATGATTGAAATGGCTTATGATAATGGTACTATTGATGAATCTATTAAGTTTTTTAACAATAAATATGATTTTAATATAGTAAGAAATATGCATCAATTGTTTTATCAAATCACTAATGAAGGTGCTAGAGATGCTGGTGAAACACTTGATAATATGTCAAATGATATTGATATGCTAGTTGAAAATGTATATCGTGATCGTCTTGATAGAGCAGCTTTTCATAAGAAATTTTTACAGTTTGGTATTGTTCTTTATTTAATGATTATGTTAGTTCAATTTTTACTTGGACATGATTCATACATTAAACTATTAGGTGATCCAATAGTTATGATTTTGCTTCATTTAGTTGTTTTAATTAATTCATTCTTCTTATTAAGAGGAGAAAAATATTATAATGAAGATGTGGGGGCTGAATAATGAGTACAGGATTATTATTTGTTATTATTTCAGTTATTGTATTCTTTGTTTTCTGGTATAATCAAATAATTGATGTTAATAAATTTTTTAAAGATGCTAGAGGACTATTCATGTTTCTTATGGAAGATGATTATAAGTTTTATGTAATGATGAAATATGGCGAGAAAGCAAATGTTTATGATTTGTTTGAAAAAAGAGTTAGAGATGCTATAATTTGTATGGCTGCACTTACTATTGTTTTTTGGTCAAAAATATCATATATATATGTTATTGTAATAGTTATTGTTGGTTATTTAGCTTTTAAATCCCAATATATGAGTTTAAAAAATTATTACAAAAGAAATTTAACAAAAATTAATACTTTATTACCTTATTATTTAAAAAGTTTGGAAATATTGATTCAACATTATACTGTTCCTGTTGCTATGGCAAAATCAATAGATTCAGCACCAGAAATTTTTAAACCAGGGTTAAGAAGGTTAATTGCTCGTATTGAAGATGGTGATTCTTCTGTACAACCTTATATGGATTTTGCAACAGAATATCCTGTTCGTGATTCTATGAGAATGATGAGACTTTTATATAGACTTAGTTTAGGTGCTCAAGAAAACAAACAAGAGCAATTGCTTGCTTTTGGTAGAACAGTTTCTTCTTTACAAAATAAGGCTAGAGAATATAAGTATAAAGAACGTTTAGATAACATGGAAAAACGTACAATGATAATGCTTGCTGCTACTGGTGGCGGTATTATGGCTATTATGTTATTTGCGATGATGATGTTAATGAATTTATAATTGAAAAATAATTATTAATATGTTAATATTGATATAGAAGGTGGTGAGATAATGAAGGAAGCTGCTGGAGAGGCTAACTTAACAGTTGTAGCAATTATTTTGATTGCAGTTGTTGTTGCTGTTGCTACACCATTAGTAAATAGTTTGATGAAAAATGCTAAAGAAAAAGCATGTCGTACAGATGCTGGTTTTTATCAAGATAGTAGTGGTAATTGGGTTGGTGGAAATGATACTGAATACAATAATTGTATGAATGGTCAATAATTTTTTACTAACTTGTATATAGTCCATATATTTATGTGGGCTAGAACAAGTTAATAAATTGGAAGGTGAGAAAATGAGGGAATCTATTGGAAGTATTTTCCTATATAATATAATTATAATATTCTTATTTATTGTATTTGGTTTTGCTGGTGCGATTATTACTTATCAAAAAGCATATAAAGTAAATTCCAAAATAGCACTTGCTTTAGAAGAAGCAGAAGGTTATAATGATATTTCGATAACACAAATTGATCATAACTTAAATGGTTTGGGTTATAAAGCAAATAGCGGGAAAAAATGTAAAGAAATGGATGGATATGAGTTAATAACTGTTGATTCACCAAAATATGATTATTGTGTTTACAGAACTAGACATGATACTCATGATCAATACTTAATTATTACTTATATTTATATAGATCTTCCTTTTGTTGATGAAATAAGATTTTCTGTTAAATCAAAAACATCAGCAATATATAATTTTAGTAAAAATGGAGGTCAAGAATGAAGGAGTCAATTAATACTGCTATAATTGTTGGTATAATTATAACAATTATTGGTTTGATAGAATTAGTTTTATTTGCATCTTTTGCTTATTCAAGAGCTTTTAAAATTAAAGGTAGAATAGTTGATATAATAGAAGAAGAAGCGGGTTATAATGAAACTGTTAAAGATAAAATTGATTCTGAAGTTGCGAAAATTGGTTATCGTTTAACTGAATATGGTAATAATTCTTGTCCTACTTTGGAAGATGATTCAGAAAAATATGAATTAGTTAATCAAATTTCTAATTATAATTATTGTATTTACAGAACTAAAGAATCAAATGAAGATAAAGGTATTGGTTATTATTATACAGTAGTTACATATATGTATTTTGATACTCCAATGTTGTCATTTAGTTTCCCGATAAGGGGTCAAACAAAGACAATGTATAATTATATTGATAGGTAGAAAGAGGGTAAAAATATGAATGTTATTGTTTCAAATAAATATCAATCAATGCTTACAGATTTACCAATTGATGTTATTAAAAGATTAGATGGTGAATTTGATGCAGATGAACTTGGTGGTATGTTTAAAAATTTCTTTTTTCAAAGAATGATTTTAGATATTACGGCTTTAAAAAATTATAAAGATATAAAAACATTACAAAAATTATCAATACTTCTTGATATGGACAAGGTTATTTTGTTATTAGATGATTCAGAAGAAACTACTTCAAGTGAATTTTTGAGTCAATTAGTATCAATTGGTATATATAATTTTACTAAAAATGTTGATGGTATAATGTATTTATATAATCATCCAAATACATATAGAGATGTTGCACATATTCATCAATTAGATATTCAAAAAGCTGATAATACTGTTGTTGTACAAAATGTAATTAATACTGAAGGTGCAAAGAAAGCTTATGTTCTTGGTGTTAAAAATGTTAATAAACAAGCTGGTTCTACTAGTTTAGTTTATATGATAAAAAAACAGCTTGAAAAAAATTATGATGTTATTGCTATTGAGGTTGATAAATCAGATTTTGTTTATTTCCAAGATAAGGATTTAATTAGTGTTAGAAATCCAGAAATAGGCAATACGATCGCTAAATATAGTGGTAAAGAAGTAATTATTGTAGATGTAAATGGTAGTCAGGGCGCAATTGATTTGTGTGATGATGTTATTTATTTAATTGAACCATCAGTTATTAAATTAAATAGATTAATGATGATGGATAATATGGCAATTAGAAGATTGAAAGATAAGAAGATTGTCTTAAATCAAAGTTTGATCAACTCTAAGGATATCTTGGATTTTGAATATGAAGCAAGGGTAAAGGTTTTTTATAATCTTCCTCCTCTTGATGAAAGGGATGCACATAATATTCCGTTAAATGCTTTTCTTGTTAGATTAGGATTTGATAGACAACAAGATACTGAAGTTGAGAATAGAAAAAAAATATTAGGATTATTTTAGGAAGGAGGATTAATTATGTGGTTTTTGGAAGAAGCAGTATCATGTGGAAATTTTGAAGTTCCAATATCTCTTGTTAATATTGTATCAACGATTGTAACACTTATTAAAATAGGTGTCCCAATTATATTAATTGTTTTAGGTATGATTGATATGGGTAAAGCAGTAGCAAGTCAAAAAGAAGATGAAATTAAAAAAGGTCAAAAAATATTATTATCAAGATGTATTGCTGCAGGTATAACTTTCTTTGTTGTTGCAATAGTTCAGTTATTATTTAGTATCATAAATGGTGGTACTGAAGGAGATTCAACATGGAGTTGTATTGATAGATTTGTTAATGGAGCTAAAGAATAACAAATTATTGATAATTAGAGAGTGATTTTATCGCTCTTTTATTATGTAATTTATTAAATAAAATCAATATATTTTGTATAATCATTTATTATTGCAGTTTTTTTTTTATAATGGTATAATAAATATAGAAAATTGAGGTTATTTTATGAAATATATTTATTTATTATTATTTGTTTGTTTATTTGGAATTAATAATGTAGCAGCTGATACAGTAGGTGAATTTTGTAACAATGAAAATTTAATACCATTTATTCAAATAGTAAGTATAATTATTAACGCAATTAAAATAGGTGTTCCAATTATATTAATTGTTTTAGGAATGATTGATATGGGTAAAGCAGTAGCAAGTCAAAAAGAAGATGACATAAAAAAAGGCCAAAAAACATTATTATCAAGATGTTTAAATGCTGGAATTGTATTTTTTATAATCGCAATAGTACAATTAATTATGAATATTTTAAACAATGTAACAGGTGATAGTGTTTGGGATTGCGTATGTAAATTTGTTGGTGGATGTAGTACTAATGTCTAACAATTTACAAAGTTTATAGGAGGAAATATGAAGAAAAAAATTTTAGTTTTATTAACACTTATGTTTACAATCTTTCCAGTATTTGCTGACACTACAATTTGTAACGGAGCAGATGAAGAGTATATGGTATCAATAAGTGCATGCACTAATAACGGAGGAATTGCAACTAAATGTGGAATACCAGCTGGATTAGCTGATATGATAAATGATGCCTATAATTTAATCAAAATAGCAGTACCAATTACACTAATAATTTTGGGAATGATTGATATGTTAAAAGCAGTAGCAAGTCAAAAAGAAGATGAAATAAAAAAAGGATGGAGTACATTAATAAGAAGAACTATTTATGCAGTAGCAGTATTTTTTGTTTTTTTCTTAATACAATTAATTATAAGTTTATTACCATCTAGCAGTGGTAAAAATACAATATTAAGTTGTACTAAATCTTTCTTTGTTAAAAAATCTAATGGTGTATGTTGCATAAAAAATGGCGCTAATACTAATGGATATGATAATAAATATGATCACAATGAAACAAATGGAAAATATTGGGAACAATAAAAGGATGATAAATATGGTAAAAAATATATTAAAAAAAACAATAATATTTTTACTTCCTTTTTTATTAATAAGTAATATTTATGCAGCTGATAGTGTTATACAATATACATATAAAGCAACTGATGCAGAATATTCACTTGTAATAACAGTTGATGAAAAAAGTACTAGTTATGTAAAAAATATAAAAATATCAAAACTATCATCAGAAAATCCAAATACGAGTGAACTCGTACAAGTAACATCATTGTCAAAACTTTTTGGAGGATTAGAATATACTAGAAATTATGGACTTAACGATTTAAAACAATCATTTGAAAATTATTCAAATGCATTAGATGATGACGAATTTTATAAAGATTTAGTAAATAATCCTGAAAAATATAAACCAATATTATTAATAGATGAAAATGGTGATGCTGTATTAATAGGAAGCTATTTTAATAAAAATTATTATGAAGAAACTAAAAATTTAGAATCTTATAATTTAAATGATAATCCTGAATATATAGAAAAATTATTAAACGGAAGTTTAACATTTGTACCAGAAGTTAAGAATTTTGGAAACGACCCAATTAATGTATATGATAAACTAAAAATTAAGAAAAACGATAAACCAGAATATACTAAAACTAAACTTGATGAAATAGATTCTTCTGATAAAAAAGACAATGAAAGTTATACTGGAGGAACATGTAATAAATATAGTTGGACTTTAAAAAATTTAAAAGAAAAAGTAAATAATGTCTGTTCAGAAGAATCATTAAAAAAAATGCAATATTTAAATAGTATATATGATTTAAAATATAAATTTGATGCAAATACATTAGAACCAGAATGTAAAGAATATATATATGGAAATTCAGGATATATAAATACAATAAATGAAGCAAAATTATATTATGAAAATTTAGAATCTGTAAAAGATCTATCATGTTTAACAATGCAAACAGAATATTTAGAAGGATTATCAATACTAACAAATTATACATCTACAATAAAAATAGATAAATCAAGTTGTGAATTAATTGATGAAAAAACATTAAATTTTATAAATGATTTATTTGATATCATAAAAATAATTTCTACATGTATATGTATATTTTTATGTATTATTGATATATATAAAATAGTTATAACTAAAGAAAATGATGGTTCAAAATTTAAAAATATATTAGTTAAAAGAATAATCGCACTAGTATTCGTTTTTCTAACACCAGTTATTGTTAACATTATTACTGATTTGCTCAACGAAAGATATTTACAAGAAAATTATATAAAATGTGCCGATATCTTAAATAAGTAGGTGATTTATGAAAAAAATATTATTATTTTTAACAATTATTTTAACATTTAATGTATACGCCAAAGAATATGATTACAAAATGTTTACATATACAATTAACATTAATGGACAAGCATATACAGCATCTGTTAAATATTGGGATCTATATAAAAGTAATGTTACAAAAGAAGATGCTAAAGATAGATTTTCAATTGATTGGGATAGTCTAATTTTAACAGATGAAGAAGGAAAAAGATACATATATGGCGATATAGAAAATACAATCAGTGGATTAGGAGGATTTTGTTTAAGCAACACAAATATTGAATATGCATGTGGATCTAGAACTGATTTTTCTTATGACGAAATAAATAATTCTGAATTTATGAAAAATTATTTACCAAAATTCATGAAATTTGATTCTAAAAAAAATATTATGGGTGATTATACTGAATTTGTTGCATTTGTTAGTAATGATTCAGAATATACAAATGATCAAAAAGAAGAATTTTATAATCAATATTCAGAATATGTTAAAAAGCAACAAACTGATCAAAGTGGAATGCAAATATATAGACAATCATTTGCTGAAAATAATGGAAGTAGTGATATTACCTATAAAGATAAAGAACATGTAAATTCAAGAAATTTACCATCAGATGAATATTATAGACTTGCCAATGAATTATATATTTTACTAAATGAAGCATCAAATATTAGAGTTTGTACTGAAGATGATCTAAATGCTATAAGATCACAAAGAAATATACCATTTTCTAAATTAGGACAAGAATTTGATGCTAGTATCAGTACTTCTTGTTATTCAGTTATGTTTAAAAGTAATGGTATATATGATTTAGTTAAACAAGGATATGCTTTTGGTAGTGAAAAAGGAGCCCAAATAGATGATAAAGATAATGAATATAAAATGGCATATTTATTTTTTAAATCTTATTATTTACAAGGATATGGCTTTTTAACTGGCGAAAGTATGCAAAAAGAAATCAAAGAAGTAACTAAATGTAGTATTTTTGGCAATGAAACTTATGATTTGTTACAAAATGCATTTAATATACTTAAATATATTGGTTTAATATTAGGAACACTACTTGGAATAGTAGATATATTTAAAGCTGTTGTTCAAAAAGATGATAGCGGTAAAAAACAATTTAGTACATTATTTAAAAGAATAATCGCAATACTTTTACTTTTCCTAACACCAGTTTTAGTAGAATTTATATTTGAACTAATAAGTTCAATAGGAATAACTGATCCTATATGTGGCATTAGATAGAGGTGATACAAGTGAAATATATTTTAATATTTATATTTTTATTTATACCTAGTGTAAGTGCTAAAAACAATGCTATATCATGTTCATATAAAACCGAAGGTAAAGTAGTTAATTTTGGCTACTATATTGATGAAAATGGTACAGGAAATATTACAAATTTTATAATAGATGGTAAAAAATATAATAATTATAATAATTTATTAAATGGCGATCTTACTTTAGAATGCCCTAAATTAAATTCAATTAAATATTATGGTAATGATGATATTAATTTTTATATCACTAAAACAGATGATGATTTTCGCTCTTTAATAGCGCAAGGTGATATTGTATATGATGCTAATGGTGATGTTATTGGACAAGTAGAAAAATATTATAGATCAACCAATAATAATTCTACTAATTATACTCATTATGATTCTAAAGAAATAAATGGTTCTGTTAGCAGTGAAACAAGAAAACAAATGATAAATAATATTAAAGCATATAGTAGTAATGATTGTACTTATATTGAAAAAACAGCAATAGCAGAATATTTTTTTGCAAATGATTTTTATTCTGTTAGTAATTTTAGTAGTTCTAATACATTTATGTATAAAAATGAATATATAACATTAAGTAGTACATGTGCAAATGATGCTAAAAATTTATATAATTCTATTTTGTATATAAGAAATATGTTATCAGATTATGTTGATGGTGGTGGCGATGTTAATTCAATTAATTATTTGTCTTTAGAAGGTAGTTATTATTCTGGGTATAATGCACTTACAACACCTTGGTATGATAATTCAACATCTTCAGATGTATGTGATGTTATAAGTGCTGATATAAGAAAAATATTAAATGAACTTTTTAATACATTAAGACTTATATGTGTTATATTAGTTGTCTTTTTAATAAATCTTGACCTAATGCAAACATTAAGTAAAAAAGATGATTCTGAAATTAAAAAAATGATTAATCGAAGTATAAAAAGAGTAATTGCTTTAGTATTAATGCTATTGTTACCATTTTTAATAAATTTTATTTTAGATTTAATAAATGGATATTTTGGTAATTCTTATATTAATGTTAATGGAGAATGTGTTAAAGCTATAACAGGAGGATAACGTGAAAAAAATATTTATATTTTTAATTACTTTTTTAATTGCACTTAATGTAAATGCTATGACATGTACTTACAGTAATGTTGGCGTAAGTTTAGATGTTAATGTTAATATGAATGTACCATGGATAAGAGCATATACTTTTGGTGGTAGTTTATATGGTAATTTAAATGATGACAAAAATTTAGGAACAAGTGGTAAAGTAATCGCACCTAATTTGACAAAATTTAATAGATATGCTTCAATGATTGGTAGTGTTGCTGATGAGGGTGTTTGTCCAGTTTTAGTTTCCATTGGTGGAGATCAATATACATTAATGCCATATAGAGTTTATACAACTTATTTTTCTCGTGATGTTAGTATTGATTGTTCTGATTGTAATGATGATGTTATAAGAGCAACGGGAATAGATGGTGTTACTAAAAGATATACTTTTGCTGATGTTTGTAATTATTTTAAAGGTAATAGAACATTTATTGCTGAAACGGTACCTCTTTTAACTTATATGTATGAAAATCCTGATCATGAAGATTTTGTAGCAGGTTGTGAAGATTTTATTAATGGTAATGGTGGTATGGTTCCTGATTGGGTTTTAAAAGATTATTTTATGCATTACAATGAAGAAATTGTACCAGGAGAGGTATATACTAATAGTGAGTATTCTACGTGTCCAACTGTTAATGATTTTAATGAAACAGATAAGATTTTAAATTGTCTTTCTGAAAAAAATAATTATATAAAACAAGTTATTAGTGATTTTTCTTCTAAATGTACAGAAAGAGAAAAACGAGCTATTCAGTTATATTCTGGTGGTTCACTTGCTAATTTTTATGATAAGCATGGTGTTTCTGGATATCTTGATAATGAAATAAAAATGTTATTTGATTCTTTTTCTTCTGATTGTGCTAGTGCTGCTGATAAACTTTATAATTCTGTTAATAATGTTAATAGGGTTATAAATGCTTATGGTTTTCAGTCTAATATTCAAAATACAATTATATTTTTGAATTTGGAAACAAACTATATGAAAGCTTATGGTTTATTAACAAGTATGAATTTTGGTGTTGATGTTAAGAGTGATGCTTGTAATTTAATTCCTGATTATTTAAGGAATATAATAAAGGAATTACTTGATATTGTAAGAATAGTTGGAACAATTTTAGTTATTTTGTTATCAATTGTTGAGGTATATAAGGCTTTAACTGCTGGTGATGAGAAGGTAAAAAGCAAAATGTTTTCAATGATTACTAAAAGGATAATAGCGTTAGTTGTATTGTTAATTTTACCAGTACTTGTTTTAGGTATTATTGATTTACTTAATAAATATGTTGGTTCTGATACTTCTAAATGTGTAATTAGTGATATAAAATAATGGTTTAATTACCATTTTTTATTTGTAAGTATAAATTTTTAATTATTTTCGGTTAATCTATTGTTTTCAATTTAAAAAAATGTATAATTGTGATAGAAAGATAAGGTGTGTATATATGAATATTGTTGATAATTCTATAAATAAAGATACATACATACATACATACATACATACATACATACATACATACATACATTACTAAATAATAAAAAAATTAGTATTTCTAATAATGATTTAATAGGAGCAGATTAGGTTCTTTGTCAAATAGTGTTGGTCGACAATAAATTTGATGAATGAATTGTCAATATATGAGTGATGAAAAATCAC
>CAKPQS010000014.1 GCA_934179675.1 uncultured Bacilli bacterium | reverse complement strand
TAGAGGCGATGCCCTCAGTACCTTTACAAAGATATAACCTCGCAAATGAAAGGCAATAGATAAAATCTAATCCTTATACAACTTATTAATACCCAATTTGTAAAGAAGAGGCTTTAATCTATTTAAAGAACCAAATGTTCAAGGAGGTAACCAAAACCACTCTATCTCTACAGACATTATACTATAGATTTTAAAATCTACAAAATAATGAGTTTATAGATATCTCTTAACAAAAATCTAAATAAGAAAATATAGTTAAAAAATATCTTAACTACATTATACGAGGAGGTATAATATGGTAATAACAATTAAAGATGAAAACAATAGATTTGGTGTAAGAGTATCAGGAATTATTTATAATAAAGATAAAACGAAAATATTTATGCAAAGACAAGGAAATCATGATTTTTATATGTTTCCTGGTGGAAGAGTTGAACTTCATGAGGACTCTTTAAATGCTATTAAAAGGGAATTAAAAGAAGAACTTAATATTGATGAAGATGTTAAACTTTCGTATATTGGTGAAAGTTTTATTGAGTTTCCTAATCTAAAATATCATGAAATTAGTTTTTTTTATAAATTAATGATTGATGAAAATAAATATAAATATTACGATGAAGAATATGATAGTTTGGATTTAACTGAAGGAAAATCTAAATACAAGTGGATTAAAATAGATGAAATAGATAATTATAAAATTAATCCTGAAATAATGAAAGAAAAATTAAAAGAAAAAAATGATGAATTAGTTCATTTTGTTTATAGAGAATATTAATAATAATTATACATTTTATGAAAAATGACAAATTTATGATGTTAATAAATTAAAAGATGAAGTTATGATATCAAATTAATTAATTTTAAGATAACTAAAATAGCAATTTTTAAAATATATAGACTTTATTTTAATATTATATATATTTAATGTAAAAACATATTTTTACTAAAAAAATAATTTTTTCTTAAATACTTGCTTATATAAAAAAAATATGATAACATATTTGTATATTCAAAAAGACGGAAAAAGTAGTAATAAAATAATATTTTGTAGAAAGTTAATGGTTGATGAAAATTAATAAATATTATTTATGAACTTGTTTTCTAGATTGAATCGCTAAGTAGCGTTAAAAACTATAAAGAAGCATAACATTATGAAATAAGGTGGTACCGCGGTAATAATCGTCCTTATATTTATAATGTTTTTTTAGGAGGAAATTATGTATAATCATGAAAAAATTGAAAAAAAATGGCAAGAATATTGGGAAAAAAATAAAACATTTAAAACAGATATTTATGATTTTTCCAAACCTAAATACTATTGCCTAGATATGTTCCCATATCCTTCTGGTGAAGGTTTACATGTAGGCCATCCAGAAGGTTATACGGCAACAGATATAGTATCGCGTATGAAAAGAATGCAAGGATTTAATGTTTTACATCCAATGGGATTTGATTCATTCGGACTACCTGCTGAACAATATGCTATCAAAACAGGTAATCATCCAGGAGTATTTACTGAAAAAAATATTGCTAATTTTACAAGACAAATGAAAGAATTAGGCTTTTCGTATGATTGGGACAGAGCTATATCAACAAGTGATCCATCATTTTATAAATGGACACAATGGATATTTAAACAAATGTATTTAAAAAATTTAGCTGAATGTACATATATGCCAGTTAATTGGTGTGAAGAGTTAGGTACAGTACTTGCTAATGATGAAATAATTGATGGTAAATCTGAAAGAGGTGGTTATCCAGTTGTTCGCAAAAATATGCGACAATGGGTAATGAAAATGCCAAAATATGCAGAAGTATTATTAGATGGTTTAAATAAAGTAAATTGGCCAGAATCTACTAAAGAAATGCAAAGAAATTGGATTGGTAGATCTGTTGGTGCTGAAATTAAATTTAAAGTTAAAAATACTGATTATGAGTTTACTGTTTTTACAACAAGATGTGATACCTTATTTGGTGCTACATATTGTGTATTATCACCAGAACATGATTTAATTGATAAAATAGTCACACCTAATCAAAAAGATTCTGTTTTAAATTATAAAAAAGAGTGTTCTTTAAAGTCTGATCTTGAAAGAACAGATTTAAACAAAGATAAAACAGGAGTATTTACAGGTGCTTATGCAATTAATCCGGTTAATGGTAAAGAATTACCAATATGGATTAGTGATTATGTTCTAGTTTCTTATGGAACAGGTGCTATTATGGCTGTTCCTGCTCATGATGAAAGAGATTATGCTTTTGCTAAAAAGTTTAATTTAGATATCATACCTGTATTAGAAGGTGGTAATGTTTTAGAAGAAGCTTATATAGGTGATGGGTTACATATTAATTCAGACTTTTTAAATGGTTTAAATAAAGAAGAAGCTTTAAATAAAATGTTTAAATATATTGAAGAAAATAATATTGGTACTAAAAAAATTAATTATCGTCTTCGTGATTGGATCTTTGCTCGTCAAAGATATTGGGGAGAACCTGTTCCTATTGTTCATTTAGAAAATGGCAAAGAATATGTTTTAGATGATAATGAACTTCCTTTAGTTTTACCTGTTATGGATGATTATAAAGGTAAAAATGGCAATCCACCACTTGATAATGCTGAAGAATGGAAAAATGTAGAAATAAATGGTATTAAAGGTGTTAGAGAAACTTGTACAATGCCAGGTTCTGCTGGATCTAGTTGGTATTATTTGAGATATATTGATCCAGATAATGATAAAGAATTTGTTGACAAAACACTAGCAGATCACTGGATGCCAGTTGATTTATATATGGGTGGTGCTGAACATGCTGTTGGTCATTTATTATATTCAAGATTTTGGAATCATTTTCTATATAATGAAGGTTATATAACAAATGAAGAACCTTTTAAAAGGTTAGTTCATCAAGGTATGATTTTAGGCGAAAATAATGAAAAAATGAGTAAATCAAGAGGAAATGTTGTTAATCCTGATGATATGGTTATAATTTATGGTGCTGATAGTTTAAGATTATATGAAATGTTTATGGGACCAATTGAGGCATCTAAACCATGGGATGCTAAAGGTATAGAAGCTTCTAGAAAGTTTATTGAAAGAATTTATAGATTATATACTTCTGAAAATAAAATTAGGGATGAAAAAAATACTAATTTAGATAAAATATATAATCAAACTGTTAAAAAGGTTACCTTAGATTATGATAGTTTAAATATTAATACTGCTATTTCACAAATGATGATTTTTATAAATGCTGTTTATAAAGAAAGTGTATTTCCTTTAGAATATGCTAAAAATTTCTTAAAATTAATAAATCCTATTATTCCACATGTTACTGAAGAATTATGGAGTTTATTAGGTGGAAAAGATACAATTGCTTATGAAAAATGGCCTAGTTATGATGAAAATAAAATAAAAAATGATAGTTATGAAATGGTTGTTCAAATTAATGGTAAAGTAAGAGGTAAAATAGAAGTTGATTCTTCATTAAATGAAAATGAAATGATAGATATTGCTAAAACTATACCAAATGTTAAAATTAATTTAGAAAATAAGGAAATAATTAAGGTAATTACCGTTCCTAAAAAATTAGTTAATATTGTAATAAGATAATGAAAAATTATCTTATTTTTTTGTGTAAATGTTGTTGAATAATATACTAAAATATGGTATCATTAAGTAGAAAGTAAAGGGATATTTAAATGAATAAAAGAAAAATTTTATTAATTTTATTGGTTATGGTTAGTTTATTGTCCATAACTACTGGTACAGTAGCGTATTATAGATATGGTATTAATGGTTCAATTAATGGTACTACTGGTAATTATACTTTTAATGTTAGTAGTGAATCTACTACTACAAAGGAGATAAATTTAGGATCTAATTTAAAACCTTTTGATAAAGGTAGTTTTAAAGTAACTATTAATTTAAATGATACTGATAGTGATGCTAATTTTACTATTAATATTGAAAGGACTAATTTACCGAAGGGATTTAAATTTCTTGCACAAGATGATAATATAAGTCCTTTTTCTACTTATAGTAAAACTTTTAAATCAACTGATACTAAGAGCGATACGATAACTGTATATTGGTATTGGGATGGTAATGTTGACGATGATAATGATACTTATTTTATTGGAAAAAATATAAGTGCTAATATTGTTATAGATAGTAAACAACTAAATGGTTCTTATATGAAAAATGGATATAGTGAAGATGAAAGTGCAAATGGTGGAACAGAATTTTGGAGTGATAATTATAAATCTTATATAAGAACAGTCAATTTTATAAAAAATACAAGCACTGTACCAAAAACTTGCAATGAAGAAAATTTATGTTGGGATATAACTGAAAGTGGGACTAAGAAAGTATATGCTTATTTAACTGATGCAGGGTTAAAAGATAGTAAAGATAATACAAAATCTTTATATAATTTATATATTGCTAGTGATGTAGAAATAATTGCACCATCTAATTGTAAAGGAATATTTTGTTTATTTAAAAATTTAATATCAATAGATTTTAACAATAATTTTAATACTGCAAATGTAACAGATATGTCAGGTATGTTTGATGAGTGTTCATCATTAATAACTTTGGATTTAAGTTGTTTTGATACTTCAAATGTAACAGCTATGAATTTTCTTTTTTCAGGTTGTACATCATTAACAAATTTAGACTTAAGTAGTTTTAATACAGCAAAAGTAACAGCTATGAATTCTATGTTTCAAGCTTGTTCATCTTTAACTAGTTTAAATTTAAGTAGTTTTAATACAGCAAATGTAACATCTATGTATTTTCTTTTTGCAGTTTGTACATCATTAACAAATTTAGACTTAAGTAGTTTTAATACAGCAAAAGTAACAGCTATGAATTGTATGTTTTGGAAATGTTCATCTTTAAAAAATATTGATGTTAGTAATTTCAATATGGAAAAGGTAACAACTTTTAATACTATGTTTCGTTCTTGTACATCTTTAACAACTATTAATTTAAGTAATGTTAAAGCACCAAATTTAACTGATATGTCATATATGTTTTTTGATTGTTCATCTTTAACAGATGCTAATCTAAGTAATATGAGTGTAGATAGCTTAACTAATATGAGTTATTTATTCTATAATTGTTCATCATTAACAACTGTTAATTTAAGTGGTTTAATAGCTGGAAAATTAACAAATATGAAAAATATGTTTTTTGATTGTTCATCATTAACAACTGTTAATTTAAGTGGTTTAATAGCTGGAGAATTAACAAATATAAGTAATTTATTTAGTGGACGTTCATCTTTAACAACTGTTAATTTAAGTGGTTTAATAGCTGGAAAATTAACAAATATAGGTAGTTTATTTAGTGAATGTTCATCATTAACAGATGCTAATCTAAGTAATATGAGTGTAGATAGCTTAACTAATATGAGTTGGTTATTCTATAATTGTTCATCATTAACAACTGTTGATTTAACTAATTTTAATGCCCCTAATTTAACTGATATGTCATATATGTTTTATAATTGTTCATCTTTAACAGATGCTAATTTAAGTAATATGAATACACCGAATATAACAAAAATGAATAATATGTTTCAAGCTTGTTCATCTTTAACAAATCTTAATTTAAGCAATTTTAATACGGCAAATGTAACAAATATGAATAGCAGTTTTGGTGGTTGCACTTCTTTGGTAAATTTGGATTTAAGTAGTTTTAATACGGCAAAAGTAACTGATATGGGATATATGTTTTCAGGAAATAAAGCATTAAAAAACTTAAATATAAGTAGTTTTACTACAAATGAACTAACTGATATTGGAAATCTTTTTTATCAATGTGAAAATCTTATAACAACACTAAATATTACTAGCACAACTATAACGAAGTATACTTATATGTTTAGTGATACAGCAGTTCAACAAGGTGCTAAAGTTACAGTTAATTATATTTCTGATGCTTCTACATTAGTTGATAATATGATTGCAACTAAATCTAATAGTAGTAATATAATTAAAGGATCAGTAATTCAGTAGTTTATTTAAATTAATATTTAAACAAAAGAATTATTTATTCTTTTTTTATAAATATAATTGATTAAAATTTTGTTATATGATATTATTAAATAGATAGTAAAGGAAAATATAAAATGAAAAATAAGAAGATTTTAATAATTTTATTAATTACTTTAGGTTTGTTATTTATAACTACTGGAACTGTATCTTATTATAGATATAGTATTAATGGTAAGATAAATGCAACTGCTGGTAATTATACTTTTAATGTTAGTAGTTCATCTACTACTACTAAGGAAATAAATTTGGGTTCAAATTTAAAGCCTTATGATAAAGGTAGTTTTAAAGTAACTGTTAATTTAAATGATACTGATAGTGATGCTTATTTTAAAATGAAAATTAACAAAATTAATTTACCTAAGGGCTTTAAGTTTCTAGCTCAAGATGATAATATAAGTCCATTTTCAACTTATAGTAAATATTTTAAATCAAATGAATCAAAAACAGATACTGTTACAATATATTGGTATTGGGATGGTAATGTTGATGATGAAGATGATAATAGTTTCATTGGAAAAAATATAAGTGCGAATATAGTTATAAATAGTAAACAAACTAATCCAGCATATATGAAAAATGGGTATAGTTTAAGTGCTAATGGTGGAACAGAATTTTGGAATAGTAATTATAGACCTTATATAAGAACCATAAATTTTGGTAATGATTTAAGTAATTTACCAAGTAGTTGTACTGAAGAAAATTTATGTTGGGATATATCTTATGATACTAGTCAAA
Organism: uncultured Bacilli bacterium; assembly: GCA_934179675.1. Classification (GTDB taxonomy): domain Bacteria; phylum Bacillota_I; class Bacilli_A; order RF39; family UBA660; genus CAG-884. The sequence goes on along the minus strand of CAKPQS010000014.1, from coordinate 25,869 downwards.
ATAAAAAAGTATATGGATATTTAGTTGATACAGGATTAAAGGATAGTACTGATAATACAAAATCATTATATAATTTATATATAGTTAGTGAAGCACAAATATTCGCACCATCTAGTTGTTATTCTATATTTGATTTTAGAGAATATGTAAATAGTAAATATATATCAAATTTAATATCTATAAATTTTAACAATAATTTTAATACATCGAATGTAACAAATATGTCTTTTATGTTTGATGGATGTTCATCTTTAACAAGTTTAGATTTAAGTAGTTTTAATACAGCAAATGTAACAAATATGAAAAATATGTTTTCTGATTGTAAATCCTTAATAAATCTAGATTTAAGTAGTTTTAATACTTCTAATGTAACAAATATGTATAATATGTTTATTGGTTGTTCATCCTTAACAAGTTTAGATTTAAGTAATTTTAACACGACCAATGTAACAAATATGTCTTCTATGTTTCGAACGTGTAAACAATTAACAAGTTTAGATTTAAGTAGTTTTAATACATCAAATGTAATAGAGATGGAATATATGTTTTACTTTTGTCCATACTTAACAACAACAATTAAGATAATGAGTGCTAATGTTAGTAAATATTCTAATATGTTTCATAATGCAGCAACTAACTCAGGCTCTCAAATAACAGTAAATTATATAGCTGATGCTAGTGCCTTAGTAGATAACATGATTGCAACAAAATCAAAGAAAAGTAATGTAGTAAAAGGTACTCAAATATAGTACCTTTTATTTTATATATTTTCTCAAATTATAATAATCATATAAAGTAGTAAATGTAATTGAACAAACAATACTAATTAGTAAACCATATAATTTAATATGAACTAAAGAAAATATACTTAAAGTAAGTAATTTAACAATAATACCTAAAATAGTACCCATAAGAAGATTATTCATTTTACCCATAGCCTGTAAAGAAGCAGAAATAGGAGCTTGTATATAATGTAAAATAAAAGGTAACGCCAAAAATTTAACATAATCAATACCATTATCAGTATTATAAATAAAAAGTAATAATTTATCCGGAAAAACTAAAAAAATAATAGTAGCAGGAATACCAACAAGTAAAGAAATTAAAATAGACTGTTTTAATTTCTTTTTAACTACCTTTATCATACCATTAGAATAAGCATAACTAATATTTGGAAGTAAAGCATGACTAATCGCACTCGTAAAAAAAGAAGGAAGAAGTAAAATTGGCATAACAAAACCATTAATAATACCATACTCACTAACAATATAATCCTTACTATAACCAGAATATAAAAGTAAAGAAGTTAAAATAATAGGCTCAAGAAAATAACCAATATTACCAATTAATCTAGAACCAGTACTAGAAGAACCAATCCTTATTAAATCCCTCATATTATGCTTATCAAACTCTAAAGAAATATTACTTAAATCTATTTTTTTTGGTAAAAATAACAACAAAACAATAATAGAAATAGACTCACTAATAACATTCGTTAAGATCATAAAAGCCATACATTTATCAATACCCTGACATAAAAAATAAGGAATACCAAAATATAAAAGTAACATTCGAGCAATATCTTCAATAACATTAGATAAAACATGAGGAACCATTTGTTCCTTTCCAAAGTAATAGCCCCTTAATATACTAGAAGTACTAATAAAAGGAAGAGTTATACCCATACATAGTAAACCTAAAAAACATCTATTTTCATGTAACAAATAAATAGAAATAGGTTTCGAAAAAATAAACATAAAAATAATTAAAACTAAATTAATAAAAAAAGATATCGGAATAACTGATAACATAAGTTTAAAATTATTCCTTTTTTTCTCACTAATCAATTTACTAATTGAAATAGGAAAACCAAATTGAGATAAAGCAATAAGTAAACTAAAAGTAGGCATCATTAAACTATATATTCCCATACCCTCTGGACCTAATTTTCTTGACATAATAATTCTAATAAACATACCAATTACTTTAGTAATAAGACCACCAATAAGTAAAATAATAGTTGACTTAATAAATTTGCTCATCCCTATCACCAATTAATTTTATGAAAATAAAAAATAATATTGTCATAAATAATTTAAAATGATAAAATATTTTCAGGGAAAACTATAGGAGTAAATATATGATTTGGAATTTAGAAGAGTTTTTTTTAGACAAAAATGATTGTTTAAATAGTATTGAAAAAATGAATGATTTATATAATAAAGTAGAAAAATATAAATTTTATGATTATGATAATATGGAAGAAATAAATAATTTTTTTAATATATATAAATTATATAAACAAATAAAAGATGAATTTAGTTCATATTTTGATCTATTAGAAATGCAAAATTATCAAGATAGTACATTAAGAATTTTAAAAGATAAATTTAAATTAATGAATAAGAAAATGAAAAGTTTATTTGATATTGTCTTTTTTAAATTGGAAACAAAAATAGATAAACATAAACAAAATAAAAACTATAAAAAATATAAATATATAATTGAAAATTATAATCTTTCTAAAGAAGATGAATGTATAAGATGTCTAGAATTATTTGATTCATTAAATAAAGATGTATTTGCCGCTAATGTTTCACAAGATAAATTTAAATATACATATTTAAAAATAATAAATGATTATTTTAATAGTTTAATTGAAAATTTAGATGATTCTTATGTAGAAGAAATATTAAATTACCATTCTGAATTAACTCGTAATGAATTAAGTAATCTATTCAAAATAGTAAGTAAAAATAGTTACTTAAATACTATATACGAAGAAGTAATGCGTGAAGATATAATACTTAAAAATCCTAATATTGATTATTTAGAAGGACAAAAGAAAGTATTAGAATCATTAAGTATATTAGGTCAAGATTACAAAAATGAAATAAAAAATATATTTGATCACAATCGTATTGACTATGAAATAAGAAAAAATAAATCAGATAGTGATTTTACTTATGGCACTAAAAATCATCAAGCATATATAAGTATTAACTATCAAAAAGATATCGAATCACTATTAACATTATCTCATGAATTAGGTCATGCTGTTGAACACAATAAAAAATATAAACAAACTTTACTAAAAAAAATACCATCATCGGAATTATACTCATTAACAAATGAATTAATAACTGGAAACTATTTATTAAAAAATGCAAATACATTAAGTGAAAAATTAGATATATCATTAGAATTATTAAGAATTTATATGACTAATATGTTTGAAATACTAGCACTTTCAAACTTAACCTTAAAAGTAGGAAGCCATATAGAAAAAAATGGCTACATAACCTTAAAAAATATAAATACTATATCAACAAATATAATCAATAAATACAATTTATCAGCACAAAAAAATTTTTGGATAACACCAGATATATTTGAAAATATGGATCAAATAATATACACTTATGGTATAATTGGAGCATCTAACATATATTCATCAATTGAAGATAGAAAATTTAATGTAAATGATTATAAAGAATGTTTAAAACAAAGTAAAGGATCTACATTTGAAATATTTGATATATTAGAATGTAATCCTGTTAAAGAAGATAATATAATAAAATCAATAACAAATTATAAAAAATTACTCATGAATACAGAAGATTTAGTATATGAAATGAAAAAAAGGAGAAAAAATGGAATTTGGTAGTATAAAAGAATTATATGAAAGAGTAAAACCAGCTTTAATAACAAAAAGTAAAGAATTAAAAAGAATGAATTATTTTTATATTAAAGAAGAAGATATATGGAATTATTTAAAACAATATAAATGGACAAATAGTAAAAATTTAAATCTTTATGAAATGATTGATGATATACTTAATATTGATGTATATAAAATAGATAATTTTGTAAAAGAAGAATATCGTAAAAGTAAAAGAGAAATTAATTTGAAAGAAGAATGATAAATGGAACATAATTATAATACTTATGATGAGTTGAAAGAATTACTTAAAACTTATATCAAAGAAGAAGATATGCCCTTAATAGATGAGTGTTATGAATTTGCCAAAAAATGTCACGAAGGACAAAGAAGAATAACAGGTGAAGATTATATATATCATCCAATATCAGTAGCTTATATTTTAGCGTCCATTAATGCTGATAAAGAAACAATAGGAGCAGCATTACTACATGATGTTTTAGAAGATTGTAATATTTCTAAAGAAGAAATGGAAGAAAAATTTGGTAAAGAAATAACAAAAATAGTATATGGCGTAACAAAAATAAATAAATTAAATTTTAATGATGAATCAGAAGTTTTAATTGCGAATCATAGAAAAATAATTGTTGGTCTTGCTGAAGATGTAAGAGTAATAATCTTAAAATTAGCAGATAGACTAAATAATTTAAGAACATTATGGGCATTACCAGAAGCAAAACAAAAGAAAAAAGCTAAAGAAACATTGCAAATACTAACACCTATTGCTGATAGATTAGGTATGAATAAAATAAAATCCGAAATGGAAGATCTAGCGCTACGCTATTTAAAACCTGATACATATTTTGATATACTTGAAAAATTGAATCAAACAAAAGCTGAAAGAGAAGCTTTAGTTTTAGAAATGCAAGATAAAATAACAACTTTATTAACAGAAAATGGAATTAAACACGAAATAAAAGGTCGAGCTAAATCAATATATAGTATTTATAAAAAATTAGAAAAAGGTCGTAGATGGAGTGATATATATGATATATATGCTTTAAGAGTATTTGTTGATACAGAAGCAGAATGTTATCAAGTATTAGGTATAATTCATTCCAAATATAAACCAATTCCTAAAAGATTTAAAGATTACATTGCGATGCCTAAAACAAATATGTATCAAAGTTTACATACAACAGTATTTGGAATAGGTGGTAATGCTTTTGAAATTCAAATAAGAACTTATGAAATGGATAAAGTAGCTGAATCAGGAATTGCATCTCATTGGTCTTATAAAGAAAGAGGATCTGTTAAAGCTAATTTACAAAATGCTATGGAACAAAAATTACAATTCTTTAAAACAATAATGGAATTAGAACAAGAAAATTTATCAAAAGAAGAATTTGTAAATACTGTAACAAATGAAGTATTTAATGATACAATTTATGTATTTACACCTAAAGGGGATGTTATAGAATTACCAAATGGATCTGTACCAATTGATTTTGCTTATAAAGTTCATAGCAATATTGGTAATCATTTAGTAAGTGCTATTGTAAATGGTACAATAAAACCATTAAATGAACCATTAAATGATAATGATATTGTAAAAATACAAACATCACCTAGTGCTAAACCAAGTCTTGAATGGATTAAAATCGCAAAAACTACACAAGCTAAACAAAAAATAAAAGATTATTATAAAAGAATTGCTAAAGATGGATATTATAAAAAAGGACAAGAATTATTAAGTAAAGAATTAAAAAGAAAAAAAATAACTAATCAGGAATTTTTTAAAGATGAAAATATAAATAAAATACTTGATGAATTAAAATTAAATAATTTAGATGAATTATATATAAATATCGGTGATAATAAAATAGGTGTTAATCAAGTTATCAATATTTTAAAAGAAGAAAATTTATCAAAAGAAGAATTATTATTAAAAAGGACAAGTGATCAAAAAGTAAAATATAGTTATAATGATCTATATGTTGCTGGTATTGAAAACATGAAAATTAATGTAGCTCGTTGTTGTAATCCTGTCCCTGGCGATAAAATAATAGGTTATGTTACAAAAGGTAATGGTGTTACTGTTCATCGAATAGTATGTCCTAATATTGATGATGAAGAAGAAAGAACAATTGAAGTTAATTGGTCTGATGAAATAAAAAGTAAATATGAATCATTACTAGTATTACATGCTAATGACAATAAAAATTTATTAATGGATATAATTACTAAAGCTCAAAATAGGGATATTTCTATAACTTATGTGAATAATATTTTTGCAAATGAATTATATTATATTGAAATAAAAGTAATGGTAAAAGATTTAGAAACATTAAATATCTTTATGAATGATATAAATTCACTTTCAGAAATAATTGATGTAGAAAGAGTAATAAGATGAGAGTAGTACTTCAAAGAACATTAGAATCAAATGTATCTGTAGATAATAAAATTGTAGGTAAAATTAAAAATGGTTTAACTATATTAGTTGGTTTTGGTAAAAATGATGGATCAAAAGAAATAGATTATATGGTTAATAAAATTGTTAATTTAAGAATATTTGATGATGAAAATGGTATAATGAATAAATCATTATTAGATGTGAAAGGAGAAATATTAAGTATTTCTCAATTTACTTTATATGCTGATACATCTAAAGGAAGAAGACCAAGCTATTTTAATGCTCATAGTGATGCTTTATATCTTTATAATGAATTTAATGAAAAATTAAAAAAATATACAAATGTTGAAACAGGAATATTTGGTGCTGATATGAAAGTATCATTAGTCAATGATGGACCAGTTACTATTATTTTAGAAACCGGTGATTAAATGCTAAAGTTAATAAAAGTATTATTAATATGTTTAATAATACTTACAATATATAAAATATATCCATTATGGGAAGTAGTAGAAAATAAAATTATAAATCCACTATTTCCTTTTTTTATATCATTTATACTAGCATATTTTTTATATCCTTTAAAATGTTTTTTTCGCAAAAAATTTAATAACATTATATCAATGATTTTAATTATTATAGTTATAATATCTACCATTATATTTATATCTATAATTATAGTACCTTTAATATATAAAGAGTCATCATTTATAATTAATACACTTATTTTTATTGTCAAAAATATATCAGTTAAATATAATATAAATTTAGATTTTATTAGATCAAAACTAATAAATAGTTTAGATTTTAAATCATCTTATACAACATTTATTAATTTTTTTATAACTATTTTTTTAACAATTTATATGTTATTTGATATGGAAAAAATAAGAAATAAAATTAATATATTTTTTAAAAATAAAAAATATTATAATATTATTAAAGAATCTGATAAAAAAATAAAAATATATTTAAAATCTACTTTAATTATTAGTTTAATTACATTCTTTGAATATTTATTTTTTTATATGTTAATAAAACATGATAATTTTTTTTACTTATCTTTATTAGCGTCTATTTTAAACATCATTCCTTATTTTGGTGGTATGATATTTTCATTAGTCGCCCTTCTTACAACACATTCTAAAATAATGCTTATTAAAACTATAATTGTAATTATTATATGTTCCATATTAGATTCTTACATAATTAATCCACTTGTATTTAAAAAAAGTAATGGTATAAATCCAATATTTAGTATTATTAGTATTATTTTTTTAAGTTCTTTATTTGGTATTTTGGGTATTATTTTATCTATTCCCATTTTAATTATTGTACGAGAAATATATAATTATTTTAAAAAAAAATCATCATAGCTAATACTATGTTTTTTTGTCATATTTTGTTTTATGATAAATGTTTCAAAAAATGAATTTTTGATAATAGTATTATTAGGAAGGTAAAATGTCTTAAAAAAATGATTTTTTCAAAGTTTTTATTAAATAAAAAGGAACTTTTTATGTTTTTACTTGACAAAAAATTTAAATCCTTTATAATAAATACTCGAATTCAGATATTTTGACATTTTACTTTATAAAGGTAGGGGAACAATGGAAAAATATCAGAAAATTTCAGGGAGGTTTTAATGAAGGAATTATTCAAGAAATTCACTAGTATTCTAATGGTAATAGTAACATTACTTGATATGTTCTTGGGTCCAATCTGTGTTTTAGCAAGTGAAGTAGATGCTAAATCAGGAGATTTAAGATTAGGGAACGAATACAAGAGTGAAATTGGCGAAAGTGTTTCAGCAACTGAAGGAAGTTTTAAATCTGAAGGTGATGTTGAAATTCGTAAGACAGTTACTAAATTAGACAACAATGGCAAATACGAAGTAAAATTTGAAGCACGTGGAAAAGACACAAGTGAAACTACTTATAACGAAGCACCAATTTATACTGTAATAGTTTTTGATAGATCAAACTCTATGACTAACAAAAAAGGTAAATGGGATAATGCTAAAAATGCTGCAAGAGCATTTGTAGAGGGTCTTGTTGAAAAGTATGCCAAAGCAAATATAGCAGTTGTAACATTTGGTACTACAGCAAATACAACTCAAACATTTGTAAATAGTAATTTAAGAAATGTAACAGATTATACTTTATTTGGTTATGAACCAACTAATCCATGGGATGAAAACGGTGCGACTAATTTACATGCTGGTTTAGAAAAGGCAAAAGCATTACTTTCTAGTGATAAAATAGAAAAAGATGCTAAAAAGTATGTTATTGTTATAAGTGATGGTGCCCCAACAAAATACGAAATAAATGGAAATGGTGGATCTGGAAGCGCAACTAGTTATGATTGCATTGATAAACCAGTGAATACTGCTAAAAATTTAAAAGATAATGGGGTAGAGATTTTTACAGTAGGTTATGATTTATCAGATGAAATCATATATAAAGGTAGAATTCTTAGTAAAGATCATCCATATAAAAATTCTACTGCTGCGTCTATTTTAAAATTAATTGCAACAGACGCATCACACTATGTTTCGTCAGATAAAGATAACATAGTTGATAAATTAAAGGATATTGTGTCAAGTACAACAGTATATTCACCAGCTGCTAAAAATTTAGTTATTACTGACAATATTGGTTCTGCTTTCACATCAGAAAGTGATACTGATAAAGATGGTAAAATTACATTAAATTTAGATAAAACAACTAGTGAATGGCAAGAAATTGGTAAATTTGAAATTCAAATTGATAAAAATTCAACAACTGGTTGGCATAATACAAATGATAATTTCACTTATACATGGGAAGGTTTAGGAGAAACAAAAGAATCAACTAAAAATCCACAAGTATATTGGATTCAACCAGAATATGCATATACAATTAAGCATGTTGAAAAATACAATGAAAGTAATGTACTTGATGTTGTAAATGGTAAAGCTAATTATGGTTCAACTATTGAAGTAAAAGAAAAATCATTTAAAGGTTATACTTATGATAGCAAAGACAAAGATAATATCGTAATTGATGAAGAAAATAATGTGGCAATAGTTTACTATATAAGAAATAGTTATAATTATACTATTAAACATGTTGAAAAGAATAATGAAAGTAATGTATTAGGTACAGATACTGGATCTGCTAAATATCAAGATAAAATTGATGTAAATGCAAAAGAATTTAAAGGTTATACTTATGATAGTAAAGATAAGACATCAATTATTATTGACGAAGAAAATAATACAGCAACAGTTTATTATGTAAGAAATAATTATAATTATATAATTAAACATGTTGAAAAAGGTAATGAAAGTAATGTATTAGGTACAGATACTGGAAGTGCTAATTATCAAGATAAAATTGATGTTAAAGAAAAAACATTTAAAGGTTTTACTTATGATAGTAAAGATAAAGAAACTATCGTAATTGATGAAAAAAATAATACAGCAATCGTTTACTATACAAGAAATAGTTATAATTATACTATTAAACATGTTGAAAAAGGTAATGAAAGTAATGTGTTAAGTACAGAAACTGGAAGTGCTAATTATCAAGATAAAATTAATGTTAATAAAAAATCATTTGCTGGTTATACTTATGATAGTAAAGACAAAGATGCAATTATTATTGATGAAGAAAATAATATAGCAATAGTTTACTATACAAGAAATAATTATAATTATATAATTAAACATGTTGAAAAGAATAATGAAAATAATGTTCTTGAAACTGTAACTGGAAATGCTAATTATCAAGATAAAATTAATGTAGAAACAAAATCATTCAAAGGTTATACTTATGATAGTAAAGATAAAGATACTATTGTAATTGATACAGAAAATAATACAGCAACAGTTTATTATACAAGAAATAGTTATAATTATACTATTAAACATGTTGAAAAGAACAATGAAAATAATGTATTAGAAGAAGAAAATGGTTCTGCTAATTATCAAGATAAAATTAATGTTAAAGAAAAAACATTTAAAGGCTTTACTTATGATAGTAAAGATAAAGAAACTATCGTAATTGATGAAGAAAATAATACAGCAACAGTTTACTATACAAGAAATAATTATAATTATATAATTAAACATGTTGAAAAAGGTAATGAAAGTAATGTATTAGGTACAGATACTGGAAGTGCTAATTATAAAGATGTAATAGATGTTAAAGAAAAAACATTTAAAGGTTATACTTATGATAGAAAAAATAAAAATACTATTGTAATTGATACAGAAAATAACACAGCAATCGTATATTATACAAGAAATAGTTATAATTATACTATTAAACATGTTGAAAGAAACAATGAAAGTAATGTTCTTGAAACAGTTACAGGAACAGCTAAATATGAAGATGTTATCAAAGTAACTGGAAAAACATTTGCAGGTTATACTTATGATGGCCAAAATAAAGATGCTATTGTAATTGATACAGAAAACAATACAGCAATCGTATATTATGTAAGAAATAATTATAATTATATAATTAAACATGTTGAAAAAAATAATGAAACTAATGTATTAGGTACAGATAGTGGAAATGCTAATTATCAAGATAAAATTGATGTTAAAGAAAAAACATTTAAAGGCTTTACTTATGATAGTAAAGATAAAGAAACTATTGTAATTGATGAAGAAAATAATACAGCAACAGTTTATTATACAAGAAATAGTTATAGTTATACTATTAAACATGTTGAAAAAAATAATGAAAGTAATGTATTAGGTACAGATACTGGAAGTGCTAATTATCAAGATAAAATTGATGTTAAAGAAAAAGAATTTAAAGGCTTTACTTATGATAGTAAAAACAAAGATTTAATAGTTATTGATACTGAAAATAATACAGCAATAGTATATTATACAAGAAATAGTTATAATTACACTATTAAACATGTTGAAAAGAATAATGAAAATAATGTTCTTGAAAAAGTAACTGGAAATGCTAATTATCAAGATAAAATTAATGTAGAAACAAAATCATTTAAAGGTTTTACTTATGATAGCAAAGATAAAGAAACTATTATAATTGATACTGAAAATAATACAGCAATAGTTTACTATGTAAGAAATAATTATGATTATACTATTAAACATGTTGAAAAAGGAAATGAAAATAATATATTAGAAGAAGAAACAAAATCTGCTAATTATGAAGATGTTATTAAAGTAACAGAAAAAGAATTTAAAGGTTTCACTTATGATAGTAAAGATAAAGAAACTATCGTAATTGATACTGAAAATAATATAGCAACAGTTTATTATACAAGAAATAATTACAATTATACTATTAAACATGTTGAAAAAGGAAACGAAAATAATGTATTAGAAGAAGAAAATGGTTCTGCTAATTATGAAGATGTTATTAAGGTAACAGAAAAAGAATTTAAAGGATTCACTTATGATAGCAAAGATAAAGAAACTATCGTAATTGATACTGAAAATAATACAGCAACAGTTTATTATACAAGAAATAATTACAATTATACTATTAAACACGTTGAAAAAGGAAATGAAAATAATGTATTAGAAGAAGAAACTGCTTCTGCTAACTATGAAGATGTTATTAAAGTAACAGAAAAAGAATTTAAAGGTTTCACTTATGATAGTAAAGATAAAGAAACTATTGTAATTGATGAAGAAAATAATATAGCAACAGTTTATTATGTAAGGAATAGTTATAATTATATAATTAAACACGTTGAAAAAGGAAATGAAAGTAATGTTCTTGAAACTGTAACAGGAAAAGCTAAATATGAAGATGTTATTAAAGTAACAGAAAAAACATTTAAAGGCTTCACTTATGATAGTAAAGATAAAGAAACTATTGTAATTGATGAAGAAAATAATACAGCAACAGTTTATTATACAAGAAATAAATATTCTTATAAAGTTGAACATTATCTAGAAACTAAAGATGGTAAATTTGAATTAAAAGATACAGATGAAATAAAAGATGTTTTATATGAAAGCAAAATAACTTATAACGTAAGAAATTACGAAAATTATAATTATGATGCAAGTAAAACTATTAACCCTGAATATGTATTAGAAGGAAACGAAGTAGTAAAGTTATACTATCTATTAGGAGAAAATGAAGTAATCGTTCATTATGTTGTAAAAGTAGATGATAATTATATTCCATTTACAAAAGCTGCATACGATGCAAACGGAAAATTAGTTTCTAATTTTGAAGGAGTAACATTAACAGATGCTAAATTTGTAGGAAAAATTGGTAGCACTTTCACAACAGAATTAAGATATGTATACGAATATGCTTTCCTTGGAATCTATGAAGGAAATATATTAGTAGATACTAATATTCCTAAATTAGAAGGCGATACAATTACAAGTACAATTGATTTTGAAACTAAAGAATACACTTATGTATATGAATCACCAAAAGGTGGAGATGTTCCAGTACCTCCAGATACTGGAGTTAATAACTTTAGTTATGCAAATTATCTTTTATTACTAGTAATAGCGTACCTATTAAAAAAATATACAACTACAGAAAACTAGAAAATAAAGGAATCTTATGATTCCTTTTCTTAAAAAGGGGGATAAAATGAAGAAAAAAATATATTTATTGATGCTTATAATAACAAGTATGTTTTTACTTCTAAACAATCTAAAAAAATATGAAGAAGAATATATTGAACCATTAGTTATAGAAAATAAACCAACATATAAAGAAGAAATAGAAACATTAAGAAAAGAAAATAATAATGATGATATTATTGGAACAATTGAAATATTAAATAGTACATTTAAAGCACCAATATTACAAAGTGTAGATAATAATTATTATTTAAGAAGATTACCTAATAAAAAATATAATATTAATGGATCTATATTTATGGATTATAGAACAAATATAAATACAAGTAAAAAAATATTAATATATGGACATAATGATAATTATTTAAAAATGCCATTTGATATATTGGAAGAATATTATGATAAAGAATTCTTTGAAAATCATAAGTATTTAGAAATAAAAAGTTATGAAAATAAATTAAGAAAATATGAAGTATTTTCCGTATTTGTAGAATATAAAGATTTTTCATATATGAAAGTTAATTATAAAGATAATGAATATATAGAACATTTAAATACCCTTAAAAATAAATCAATGCATAAAACAGATATTGAACTAAATGAAAATGATAATATTTTGATATTACAAGCATGTAGTACACATCCTGATTATGCTAAATATTCTAAAAAATATGTATTAGTTGTCTTTAAAGAAATAAAGGATTTTTAATCCTTTTTTTCTATTTTATAAGGTATAACTAAAGAAATATCTCCTGATGAATAAGGAGCAATTTGATATCTCTTAAAATAAAATAAATAACCATTTTCTGTAAAAACAAAATTTTTAAAATTATCATTAGTAGGTTTTGTTCCCTCAAAAAGCATACCAGTATTAACAATTCTTTTATCCTTGATCAAATTAGATCTTGCATACTTGGAAATCTTATCCAAATTATAAACACTATCAATAAATTTATTATTCATTAAATCATAATTAACAGTAAAAATATCATGATTAGGATGAGCACCACCTGTAAAATATTCAATAAAAAATACATAAGATATTATATTATTGTAATTATAACCATCATAATTAATAAATAAAGTATATTCATTCCAAAAAGTAATATTTTTTATCTCCTTAAAAAATAATTTTTGATAATAATTGATTTTTTGATCAATTAGCAAATTCAATTTTTTATAATCTGTAATAGGATAATTTATATTAATTTTATAATTAAAATTATCTGCATAAACATAAAAAGAAATAAACAAAAAACAAAAAAATATTATAATCTTTTTCATATCTAATAATATTGAATAAAATAAAATAATATGATACAATCTTATTGTTTTGGAGGAAGTATGAAAAAAGTATATATTTATATATCAGTATGTTTAGGAATAATTATAATACTATTATTACTAACATCAATAAATAAAAATAAAGAAAAAAAATTAAATGAAGAAAGAAATAATAAAATGATTGAATACTGTAATAATATTTATACCGATTTAACTCAAGAAGGTGAATTTGAATTAAATTTAAATGATATAGAAACAATATATAATTTTGACATTTCTTTATTTAATAATTGTTCAGTAGAAAAAACAATGTTAAAAGCAACAATCAAAGAAAACAAATTAACATGTGAACCTAAATTAGTATGCAATAAAAAGTGATTTTTACCAATAACTAATAGGTTTTTTTATTATTTTAATAAAATTACTTCCCATTTAAAAAAAAATATTGTATAATTATGAATAGTAGGAGGAGTGGTTAGGTATATGAGATATATTTACACAAGTATTGATCTTGGAAGTGATACAATAAAAGCACTTACAACTGAACTTTATAATGGTAAATTAAACTTACTAGCATCCTCTACAGTCAAAAGCACAGGAATAAAAAAAGGTGTTATAGTTGATTTTGATTTAGCACTTTCTTCTGTTTCCAATGCAATAGGACAACTTGAAAATGATTTAGGAATCAAAATAAATAAAGTAGTAGTTAATGTTCCATCATATTTTTCAGAATTTCACGTTGTAAGAGGTAAAATAGCGATCGATAAAATAGTAACAGGTACAGACGTTATAAAAGTTTTACAAAACGCAACTAAAGGTAATATTGAACCAGGAAAAGAAATGTTAACAATTATACCAATAGACTTTGCAGTTGATGATGAATCATTACTATTAGATCCTAAAGGAAAAAAAGGAAAAAATTTATTCGTACGAGCAGTCTTAATAACAATGCCTAAAAAAAATATTTATTCAGTAGTTAACCTATTTGATAAAATGGGAATAGAAGTAGAAGATATATCCATCAATGAAATAGGCGACTTATATGCCTTTAAAAACGAAAAAATAAGCAATACAATAGGAGTAGTTGTAAATATAGGCCATAATATAACAACAGTATCATTATTCAATAAAGGAATAATTGTTAAAAATTCCATATTACAAATGGGTGGATCAAATGTTACAAATGATCTATCATATATATTTAAATTAGATTTAAATGATGCAGAAATGGTAAAAGAAAAATTCGCTGTTGCCAAAGCCGAATTTGCAAGTGTAAATGATGTAATAAGTATAAATAATATAAAATTAAATCAAAAAGAAGTAAGCGAAGTAGTTGAATCAAGATTAGAAGAAATACTAAATTTTGTAAAAAAAGAAATATATTCTTTGACTGATAAACAATTTTCATATATAATTATTACAGGAGGTACAGTAAATATTAATTATTTTGATTATTTACTAAAACAAGTATTAGGAGAAAATACAAGCATTGGTAAAGTAAAACTCCTTGGAGCATCAAGTAATAAATATTCATCTGTAATAGGTAATACAGTATATTATATAAATAAATTAAAATTAAAAGGTGAAAATAGTACAATGGTTGATAACGAAAACGAAACTATCTTGTCGTCACCTCGTAAAAATACTAATGAAACCATGATTAGTAAAGTAATAAATTTCTTTGCTAACGAATAAGGAGGAAAAGTATGTTTGGATTAGAAATGGATCAATTAGCAAAAATAAAAGTTATAGGTGTCGGTGGCGGCGGAAATAATGCTGTTCAAAGAATGATAGAATCAGGACTACAAGGTGTTGATTTTATAGTTGCGAACACTGATAAACAAGTTTTAGAAAAATCAAAAGCAGAAACTAAAATTCAATTAGGAATTGAATTAACACATGGATTAGGAGCTGGATCAAAACCTGAAATAGGAAAAGAAGCAGCTTTAGAATCAAAAGAAGAAATAGAAGAAGCCTTAAAAGGCGCAGATATGATATTCATAACATGTGGAATGGGTGGTGGAACAGGAACTGGTGCCGCACCAGTAATAGCTGAAATTTCTCAAAATTTAGGTGCTTTAACAGTAGGAATAGTAACAAAACCATTTTCATTTGAAGGCAAAAGAAGAATGGAAAATGCTTTAGCTGGAATTGAAGAATTAAAAAAACACGTTGATACAATAATCGTTGTCCCAAATGATAAATTAAGAGACTTAATAGACAAAACAACACCATTACTAGAATCATTTAGAGAAGTTGATAATGTCCTTCGAACAGGTGTACAATCAATATCTGATTTAATTGCCGTAGCCGGATTAATTAACCTAGACTTTGCTGATGTAAAAGCCGTAATGGAAAAAAGAGGAAGTGCTTTAATAGGAATTGGTATTGGAACAGGCGAAAACAGAGCTGTTGAAGCTGCTAAACAAGCTGTATCAAGCCCTTTACTTGAAACAAGTATTAGTGGCGCAACTGATGCTATAATTAATGTTACTGGTGGAAATAGTTTAACTTTATTTGAAGTTGAAGAAGCAGCAGAAGTTGTAAGAACAAGTGCTAACACTGATATAAATACTATATTTGGTGCAATTATTAGTGAAAATTTAAATGATGAAGTAATTGTTACTGTAATAGCAACAGGATTCGATGAAAAAACAGAACCATTATATAAAAGAGTTGATTTAGATAATAATGATGATTCAGATGATTCAGATGAATTACCACCATTTTTAAGAAGAAGAGGATTTTAAAAATCTTTTTTTTTATAAAAAAAGCAAGGAACTCCCTTGCTACATTTTTCTATATAATCCCGTAACTTTACCAACAATATCTTTTTTACTAGTATTACTTGCAATTTCTATCTTAGCACCTAAATCATCCATATAAACAACAATATCATTAATATTAAAACTTTTTTGTCTTTGTATAATTAAAATATCATTTTTTAAAACATTTTTTTCTTTTAAATCATTTTCCATAATATAAGCATAATAATCTTTGTTTCTACGAACAAAAGAACTAGGTATTTCGATAAAATTATTCTTATTTATAAAAGGAACCTTTACTAAATCATCATCATAGAAATAATCATTATCAAGTATCTCAATTGTTCTATTTCTTTTAGGATCTCTTTTAATATATTTTTTATCTTGTAATTTGTTCAAATGAACTTGAACAGTAGCTGGTGAAGCAATATTTTTAATTTTACAAATTTCCCGAACTGTTGGAGGATATCCACGAGATGCAATAAATTTTTTAATACATTCAAGTATTTCTGCTTGTTTTTCTGTTAATTTTTCCATATAAAATGCCTTTCTATGCATATTATAACATAATAATAAATTTCAAACAATGTTTACACTTAAAAACTGTAAAATATGTAAAATATATCTTTTTTTATTTAAAAATATTTGATAAAATGTAATAGAGGTAATAGTTATGGATAAAGAGATAATCGCAAATATTAAAAGTTTAGCAATAGATATGATAGCTGAAGCAGGAAGTGGATATCCTGGTATTTCTTTAGGATCAGCTCCTATTTTATATACATTATATAGCAAACACTTAAATATAAGTACAAGTGATTCTAAATGGTTAAATAGAGATCGTTTTGTAATGTCTGCAGGATGTGGATCAGCATTACTATATGCAATATTATTTTATACTGGCTATGATTTATTAATAGATGATTTAAAAAAATACCGCAAACTAAATTCAAGAACACCTGGATTTCCTGAATATAAAAAAACAGATGGTGTTGATGCTAGTACGGGAATAGCAGGAAGTGGTTTTGCGACAGCTGTAGGTATGGCCCTTGCTGAAAAAATGCTTGAAACAAAATATATTATACCATCATCAACAAGAATAGAAAGAGATAGAAGTTTAATAAACTATAAAGTATATGCTCTTTGTACAGAAACAGATATGATGGAAGGCATAACAAATGAAGCAGCTAGTTTAGCAGGTAATTTAAATTTAGATAACTTAATTATATTATATGATTCAAATAATATAACAATAGATGGTGATACATCAATAACATTTACAGAAAAAGTATTAGATAAATTTAAAGCATTAGGATGGCATACTGATTCAGTAAAAAATGGTAATGATATATCATTAATTGATAAAGCAATCGACAAAGCTAAAACAGCAGGAATGCCAGCCATAATTGAAATTAAAACTGTTTTAGGTGATGGATCATTACTAGCAGGATCAAATGAAATATATAATAAACCACTGGAAATAAAAGACATTGAACAATTAAAACAAAAATTAGAATTACCATTAGAAAAATTTTATGTAAATGATGAAGCTGTTAAAGATTTCCGTAAACGTGTATTAGATAGAAGTAGCTATAAATATGAAGAATGGTCCCATAATTATAAGTTATATGTTGATGAAGTATTAAAAGGTGATCGAAGAAAAATAGATTATTTATTTAAAAATGAAGTAAATATTGATTTATTAAGATTATATTGGGATTTAGATATAAATAGCAAACATGAACTTAGAATAAGTAATCAAATGGTAATTGATAAAATATCATCTGTATTACCAAATTTTGTAGGTGGAAGTGCTGATTTAGCAAGTGAAACTTATGCTAAAATAAGTAAAAGTATTACTGTTACAGATGGAAGATATAATGGTAAAAATATTAGCTTTGGCAATAGAGAAAGTGCAATGGGCGCTATACTAAATGGATTGGCACTTAGTGGCTTTAGACCATTTGGATCAACATATCTTGCATTAAGTGATTATGTAAAACCACAAATAAGACAATCAGCTTTAATGAATTTACCAGTAACATATATATTTACACATGATACATTAACAGCAAATGGTGAAGGACCACTATATCAACCTGTTGAACAATTAGCAACCTTAAGATCAATACCAAATCTAAATGTTTTTAGACCTGCCGATGTAAAAGAATTAATAGGATGTTGGAATATTATATTAAATTCTAATGATAATCCAAGTGCTTTAATAGTAAGTAAAAATCCAACAGCCATAATACCATCATCTGATGCTGGTATGTGTGGAAGAGGAGCATATATTGTAAGAAAAGAAGAAAAATTACATGGTATTATAATAGCAACAGGAACAGACGTTAATATGGCATTAGTATTAGCGAATGATTTATATAATAAATATAAACTTGATTTAAGAGTTGTAAGTATGCCATGTATGGAATTATATAATATGCAATCAAATGAATATAAAAATTTATTAATACCCAAAGGATATAGAATATTTGTATTGGAATCAGGATCAAGCTTTGGCTGGGAAAAATTTGTATATGATCCAAGTTATTTATTAACAGTAAATGAATATGGCACAAGTGCATCTAAAGGTGATATTGAAAAATATGTTAAAAATGATTTCCCAACATTAAGAGAGAAAATTTTAGATAAATTTACGAAAAAATGAAATTTTTTTCATTTTTTTTATTGAAAAAAAGGTTTTTTAAAATTTTTGTTGTATAGTATATATAGAGGGAGTTTGATTTATTATGTTTTCAAATACTGAATTACAAGAAATAAGAAATAGCGTTGATATAGTAGATGTTGTTTCTTCATATTTGAATTTAACTGCACATGGCAAAAATTATTTTGGTGTTTGTCCATTTCATGATGATCATTCACCTAGTATGTGTGTATCAAAAGAAAAACAAATATATACATGTTTTGTATGTGGGGCAACGGGAAATGTTTTTCAATTTATAAAAGAATATGAAAATATAAGCTTTACGGAAGCTGTAAAAAAAGTTGCACTAATTGGTGGAATTGAAGTAAAAATAGATGAAATGAAACCATTAAAAAAAGAGAGTAATTTATATGATATATATAATTTAACCAATAAAATATATCAGTTAAATTTAAATACAACTATGGGTATAAGTGCTAAAGAATACTTAAAAAAAAGAGGTATAGATGATACTATAATAAAAGAATTCGGTATTGGATTATCATTAACAAAAGGAAATATATATGAAGCTTTAATTAAAAAAGGCTTTGACAATAAAGATATAATTAAAAGTGGATTAGCAAATGAAAATGGATATGATCTATATAGAAATAGAATAATGTTTCCTTTATGGGATTTAAATGGAAAAGTAGTTGGATTTAGTGGAAGAATTTATAATGGTGAAAATGCACCTAAATATATAAATAGTAAAGAAACAGAAATATTTAAAAAAGGTGAACTATTATATAATTATCACAGAGCAAGAAATGAGTGCCGAAGAAAAAATGAAGTAATTATTATGGAAGGATTTATGGATGTTATAAGTGCTTATACACATGGTATTACAAATGTTGTTGCAGCTATGGGAACAGCTATAACAAGTTCTAATGCTCATTTGATAAGTAGAATGGCTAAAAATATTATTTTGTGCTTTGATGGTGATGATGCAGGAATAATGGCGGCTAATGCCTGTACAAATGAATTATTAAAACTAAATGTATTTCCAAATATTGTTGTACTTGATAAAACAAAAGGAAAAGATCCTGATGAATATATAAAAAATAATGGAATAGAAGCTTTTAAAGAAAAATTAAGTCATCCTTTAAGTGTTATGGAATTTAAAGAATTTTATAATAAAAAAGGAGTTGATTTAGGTGATACTACTTCTAAAGCAGAATATGTAAAAAAAATGATTTTAGAAATAGATAATATAAAAGATTCTATATTAAGAGAAGTAAGCATTAATAAATTAGCTGAAGAAACTAATTTAGGAATAGATTTTATTAAATCTCAATTAAAAAATGAAATTAAAGAAGAAAAGAAAATAGAATTTAAAAAAGAATTAAATTTGCAAAAATATGAAAAAGCAGAAATTGATTTAATATACTATATGTTAAAAGATAGTAAAGTAATTTTACAATATGAAGTTAAAAAAATATATTTACCTACTGAAAAATATAGATTTTTAGTAAGACAAATTTGTGCTTTTTATCAAAAGTATGGTAAAATAGATGTTGCTGATTTTTTAACCTTTATAGAAGATGATAAAGAAATGATAAAGGTATTAGGAGAAATAACATCTCATGATTTAAAAGAAACATATTCAAAAGAAGAAATAGAAGATTATATAAAATGTATTGATGAATATAACAGAAGTATAGAAATTAGTAATTTAAAACAAAAAATGAAAGAATCAATAGATTACAATGAAAAAATAGCACTTGCTAAAAAAATAGCATTTTTAAATGGTAGAGGAGAGTAATTATGAATGAAATAAAAACATTTGAACAAAGAAAAGAAGAATTAGTTAAAAAGGGTAAAGAAAAAGGTTTTATAACTTATGAAGAATTAGCAAACTCTTTAAAAGGTTTAGATCTAGATAGCGATGCTCTAGATGATTTATATAATACTTTTAATCTAAATAATATAGCAATTATATCAGAAGAAGATGAAGATTCATCAGCTGATTCAGTTGATAAGTTATTACTAGATGATAATACTATAACAAAAAATTTAACAATTGATGATCCTGTAAGAATGTATTTAAAAGAAATTGGTCAAATTAAATTACTTTCTTTAGATGAAGAATTAAAATTAGCAGATCGCATTATGGCTGGTGATGAAGAAGCTAAAAGAACATTAGCAGAATCAAACTTAAGACTTGTAGTTAGTATTGCTAAAAGGTATGTTGGAAGAGGAATGTTATTTTTAGATTTAATTCAAGAAGGTAATATAGGTTTAATGAAAGCAGTTGAAAAATTTGATGTATCAAAAGGATATAAATTTTCAACTTATGCTACATGGTGGATTAGACAAGCTATAACAAGAGCAATAGCTGATCAGGCAAGAACAATAAGAGTTCCTGTTCACATGGTTGAAACAATAAATAAACTTGCTCGTATTCATAGACAATTAACACTAGAATTAAATAGAGAACCTTCAGAAGATGAACTTGCTAAAAAAATGAACTTACCTGTTGAAAGAATAAGAGAAATTTTAAAAATAAGTCAAGAACCAGTTAGTTTAGAAACGCCAATTGGTGAAGAAGATGATTCACATTTAGGTGATTTTATTAAAGATGAACATAATATGAGTCCTGAAGATTATGCAACAAATGAACTATTAAAACAAGAAATATCAGAAGTTTTATTAACATTAACTGAAAGAGAAGAAAAAGTAATTAAATTAAGATTTGGTCTCGAAGATGGTAAAAGTAGAACACTTGAAGAAGTTGGTCAAATGTTTGGAGTAACAAGAGAAAGAATTAGACAAATAGAAGCTAAAGCTTTAAGAAAACTTAAACATCCATCTAGATCAAGAAAATTAAAGGATTATATGACGGACTAATGATTTCAAAAAGATTATTAAAAATTGCTTCTTTAGTAGATACAGAAGAAGTAATTGATATAGGTTGTGATCATGCTCTATTAGATATTTATTTAACGAATAATGGTTATAAATGTATTGCAATTGATAATAAAGAAAAAGTATTAAATAATACTTATAAAAATATAAAAGAGAATAATTTGTTAAATAAAATTACAATTGTTTGTAGTAATGGCCTTGATAATTATAAAGTAAATGGTAATGAAACTGTTATAATAGCAGGTATGGGTACAAATAGTATTTTAGAAATATTAAAAAATAAAGAATTTAATAAAATTAATACTTTGATTATTCAAAGTAATAATGATTTATATAAGTTAAGAAAAGAAATATGTAAAAATTATTATATTGATAAAGAAATTATTGTATTTGATAAAAAATATTATAATATAATAAAATTTAAAAAAGGAAAAAGAAAATATAGTTATTTTGATTATTATTTTGGTTTATCAAATGATAAAAATTATATAAATTATTTATATAATAAATTATATAATGTATATATAAATATTCCATTAAAAAAAATAATAAAAAAAATTAAATATAAAATATTATTGTTTAAAATAAAAAGATTATAAATAGTAATATTGTTAACTTAAGAGAGTATAGGTTTTATATCTATACTCTTTTAAATTAATAACACGGCTATAAATGTTTTTTTTAAACAAAAAATGTAGGACCATTTACTTCTGTTTTATTTGTTTTTGCCCCCACTTCTTTATTAGTAATTTCTTTATTAGTGATTTCTTTATTAACTTCTTTTTTTATATCAGGTTTTCTAAATTCATTCATTACTTTAAACATTGTTTTAGCGTTTTTAAATACTGGTGAGACTTGTTTAATTAAAGGAATTGCTTGATTAGCTAAATTTAATGCTTTTTGTGTTCCGGATAATATAGAACCAAAATTGAATCCTCTAAATATACCAAATAAAGAAGGTCTAGTAGGTATAATTGGATAATACGGATAATAGTTCATAAAGTCTCCTTTCAAAATATTATATGTTTTTATATAAAATTTCGTACATTTATATGAAAAAGTATTTTAACTATTTTTAAAATATGATATAATTATCTAGAAAGTAGAGGAATACTTATGAATAATGAGGGAAATGTAGAAATTCTTGAAGAAGAAAATTCTAATTTAGATACTAATTTAAATACTGGTAAAAGTTTAAATGAAGTAATTGAAAAAAATGCCAAAAATGATATTCCAGTTGAAGAAAATAAACCTAAAAAAAAGAGTTTTTTAGATAAATTAAAACCTAAAATTAAGTTACCAACTTCTGAATTTGTTTTAAATCCTGAAACAGATAATGTAAGAACAGAAAAAAAGTTAATGTATGAATACATTGTTAAAGATCAAGATGGTGAAATTATAAAAGATTATTTTGATGCTTACAGTGTTGCTGAAGTTAATGCTTATTTAGTATCAGAAGGATATAAAGTATATAGTATCAAAACAAATAAATATATTCAATCAATGTATGGTGTTTCATTTGGTGGTAATTCTATTAAAATGGATGATTTAATATTCTTTTTAACACAATTATCTACTTATATAAAAGCAGGTATGTCATTGATTGATTCAATTCGTATATTGTCAAGACAATATAAAAATAAAAATTATCGTAGAATATTTAAAAAATTAATATATTCATTAACAATGGGAGATTCATTTAGTACAGCACTTGCTAAACAATCTGAAACATTCCCCAAATTATTAATTAATATGGTTAAAACAGCTGAAATGACAGGTCAATTACCAGAAACATTAGATGATTTAGCTGAATATTATGGATCAATTCAAAAAACAAAAAAACAAATTGTAAATGCTATGATCTATCCAACTATTGTATTTGTTTTCGCGATTGCGGTTATTGTATTTATTATGTTATATGTTGTTCCACAATTTACAGAAATATATGCTTCAATGGGTGTGAATATACCATCATTTACAAGGCTTGTAATGAATGTATCAAATTTCTTGAAAAATAATGCTATAACAATATTATTAATTATTATTGCTGTATTATCTATTTTATTGATTCTTATTAAAAATGTTAAAGGCTTTAGAAAAGGTTATCAATATTTAATTATGCATATTCCTATTATTAAGGATGTTATTATTTATAGTGAGGTTGTAACATTTAGTAAAACATTTTCTAGTTTACTTGCTAATAATGTATTTATAACTGATAGTATGGATATATTAAGTAAGTTATCTAATAATGAAATATATAAAGATTTAATCTATAAAACAATAGAAAATTTAGGTAAAGGTGAAAGGCTATCAATAGCATTTAAAAATAATTGGGCTTTTCCACTTCCTGCTTATGAAATGTTAGTAACAGGGGAAAAGACGGGTCAATTACCAGAAATGATGGCTAAAGTAGCAGCTTATTATCAAGAGGAACAAGAGAATATAGTTGCTAGACTTAAGACTTTTATTGAACCAATTTTAATTGTTTTCTTAACTGTAATAGTTGGTATTATAATTCTTTCAATAATTATTCCAATGTTTAGTATGTATGAATCAATGACACAATTATAGGGGGATTTATGATTTATGTTATATTATTTATATTTGGTATTGTTTTTGGCTCCTTTTACAATGTAGTTGGTTTAAGGTTAGCAAAGGAGGAATCAATAGTATTTCCTCCTTCACATTGTACTAGTTGTAATCATAAATTAATGTTTTTTGATTTAATACCTATATTTTCTTATATATTTTTGAAAGGTAAGTGTAGGTATTGTCATAAACATATTTCGGTTAAATATCCTTTATTTGAGTTTTTAACTGGTTTATTATTTTGCTTGAGCTATTTAAAGTTTGGTTTTAGTATAGAAACTATTGTATCAATTATTTTATGTTCAATGTTGGTAATAATTACAGTATCAGATTTAGATTCTTATATAATTCCTGATAGTGTATTAATTGTTTGTTCAATTTTAATATTTGGTTTATATCTTTATAAATATCAGACTTATGCTTTTGAAAATTTAATTTATGGTATAGCTAGTTTTATATTTATGTTTTTGATAAAAATGTTAGGTAATTTTGTTCTAAGAAAAGAATCAATGGGGGATGGAGATATAAAATTAATTGCCGTTGTGGGAATGGTAATTGGGTTTAAAAAGGCTGTCTTATCTTTGTTTTTAGCAGCTTATTTAGGTTTACCTTACGCAATTTATGTTATGATTAAAAAGAATCCTAATCATGAATTACCGTTTGGACCATTTTTATCTTTGGCATCGTTAATACTTTTATTTGTTGATATTAAAATATTTTAGAGAAGGAATGTTGATAATATGATTAGTAATACATACATACATACATACATACATACATACATACATACATACATACATACATACATACATACATACATTACTAAATAATAAAAAGATTATTATTTTTAATAGTGATTTAATAGGAGCAGATTATATAGATTCTGGTCCTCTTTTTAATGCTTTTAATATATTAGAAAGGAGAACAATATGAAGAAGAAAAGTATATTAATTTTATTAGTTATATGTTCCATTATATTTATAACAACAGGAACATTTG
>CAKPQS010000013.1 GCA_934179675.1 uncultured Bacilli bacterium | reverse complement strand
TTTTGTGAATTATTAGAACATAGGAAAATATCTACATTTGAATTACCAAAAAGTTGTATAATAATTGTAACAGCAAACGAAATAAATAAAGATAAGATAAATGAAGAAATATTTTCATTAGTTGCACGAATTTGAAATATAAGTTATAGGAAAAGATAAAGAAAAAAAGAGTGAACTTGAAAAGAAACAAGAAGAACTTGAGGGCATGGGAGAAAAAGATGCTTTTAAGAAAAATCTTGAAGATAAGAAAAAGCAACTTGAAGAATTAAAAATCAAGATGAAAATGTAAAAAAAAATTGTAATAATTGATGAACCAAAATCTGCATCTTCTATAAGAGAAATTTCAATATCTGATTTCTATTTTAACATTTATAAATTTTTGTAATTATTTTAGAAGAAGTGTTATACATGTGATATTCTACATTTATTGATATTTACATGAGTAAAGACTAATAATATCTATGTTAGTCTTTATTTCTAAATAAAAAACTAACTATTTCTAGTTAGTATGTATTACTTAAACTTCGAAAAGTTTGAGTTTTCTATTAATCTGGTGCCAGCTGACGGATTTGAACCATCGACCTATGCGTTACGAGTGCATTGCTCTACCGACTAAGCTAAGCTGGCTTAATTGGCTGCCCCAGTTAGATTCGAACTAACGCTCACGGAGTCAGAGTCCGATGCCTTACCACTTGGCTATGGGGCAAGCACAAATTAAGTATAACACCTTTATATATTTTTTTCAATTAAAAAATTGAAATAAATCAAAAATAATACCTGTTATTGAACCAATAAAATATATTAATGATAATATTCTTATGTTTTCTTTTATATCCTTATTTTCTTTAAATAATACCATTATGGCAATACCAGAACCTGTTAAAACACCTGCTAGCATTGATCCAAAACTAATAGATGAACTTAAATATAATTCTGTAATTAAAATACTTGAAGCACAGTTGGGAATTAATCCTATTAAACTTGATATAAAAGGACTAAAAAGAGAATTTTTTAAAAGGAGCTTGCTTATTTTATCTGTTCCTAAATAAGATATACCAGTATTTAATAATAGGGTAGTTATAAAAATAAATAACCCAATATTAATTGTATGATGTATTGCTGATTTTAAAATACCTTCTTCACAATGACATTTTTCTTCTGTACATATATTTTCAATAGCTATTTTTTTATTTTTATTAAATAAATCAATAATTAAACCATAAAACATCCCAATAAATACTTTTAAAACAATTACTAAAATTATAAATGATAATTTAGTGCCACTACTTAATAGTACAGGTATCATTTCATCACTTGTTGATAAATAAACAGCAATTAGTGTTCCAAGAGTAATTATTCTACAAGCATATAAATTGGTCATTGCAACGGAAAAACCACATTGAGGAAATGCTCCAAGAATAGAACCTATTATGGGACCAAATTTTCCTGATTCAGTAATTTTATTTTGAAATTTTTTGGACAGTTTATGTTCTATGTATTCCATTAAAATAAAGGTGCAAAATAAAAAAGGTAAAATTTTTATAAAATCTAATAAAGTATCTAATAATATTTCTTTCATATAAATCACGAATATATTTTAACAAATAAATAAAAAAAATGCAATTGTTAGGTGCTTGACAATAAAAAAAGGAAATGCTATTATGTTTTAGTTGGTGATTATGTGGATAAAATATTGTATGAACTTAAAGATTTGGATTATGAAATTATAAATAAAATTAATAAAACAAATAAAAATATTCCTATTGGTATTACACAAGTTAAAATAATTGAATATCTGCTTAAAAATTCTGTTGCCTATCAAAAAGATTTGGAAAAAAATTTAAATTTAAGTAGAGCTACTATATCATGTGTATTAAAAACAATGGAAAAGAATAAATTAGTAGATAGAACATCTAATTCGTTAGATGCTAGAAGTAAAGAAGTTGTATTAAATCAAAAATTAAAAAGTAATTTAGAACAAAATATGAAAAAAATAAAAGAGATTGAATCTTTGATTACTAAAGATATTGCTTTAGAAGATTTGACAATCTTTTATAAAGTAATAAAAAAAATGAAAGAAAATTTAAGAGGTGAAGAAAATGTTCAAATTGATGAAAAATTTTGAAAAAAAAGATTATTTATTAATAATATTAGTTATTTTTTTGATAATTGCACAAGTTTGGTTAGATTTAAAAATGCCAGATTATATGTCTGAAATAACTATGCTTGTCAAAACAGAAGGCAGTAAAATGTCTGATATTTTATATAATGGTGGTTTAATGCTATTATGTAGTTTTGGTAGCTTAATATCAACTATTATATCAGGTTATTTTTTAGCGCTTCTTGCATCTGGTTTTTCAAGTAAATTAAGAGAAGAAATATTTTATAAAGTTGAAAATTTATCAATTGATAAAATTAAACAATTTGAAACAAGTAGTTTGATTACGAGAACAACTAATGATATATCCCAAGTTGAAATGTTAATTAGTATGGGTTTGCAATTATTAATTAAAGCTCCTATAACAGCTATATGGGCTATATGTAAGATAGTTAATAAAAGTTTTTCTTGGACACTTGCTACAAGTATTTGCGTTCTAATTATGTTATCTGTTGTTACAATTCTTACAATTATTGTTATTCCTAAATTCAAAGTTGTTCAAAAGTTAATTGATAAATTAAATAAAATAGCTCGTGAAAATATTACAGGAATTAGGGTTATAAGAGCTTTTAATGCTGAAAAATATACAAAAGATAAATATGAAGATGTGAATGATAAATTAACAAAACAACAATTATTTAATCAAAAAGCTTTTGCTATAATGTCACCAATGATGTATTTAATTATGAATATGCTTGCTCTAGTAATTTATATTATTGGATCAAATTTAATCTTAAATGCTGGATTAGCAGATAAAATTACTTTATTTGGTGATATGATTGTATTTTCAAGTTATTCTATGCAAATTATTATGTCATTTTTGATGCTTGCAATGATTTTTACAATTTTACCAAGATCAGAAGTATCAGCTAATCGTATTAATGAAGTTTTATGTTCAGAATCTTCTATAATTGATGGCGATTTTGATGGTAATACTGATACTAAAGGTACAGTTGAATTTTGTAATGTTTCATTTAAATATCCAGATGCTAAAGAATATATATTAGAAAATATTTCTTTTAAAGCTGAAAAAGGGGAAACAGTTGCTTTTATTGGATCTACAGGTTCTGGTAAATCAACACTAATTAATTTAGTACCAAGATTTTATGATGCCACTTCTGGAGAAGTTTTAATTGATGGTATTGATGTAAAAAAATATAAACTTGAAAAATTATATGATAAATTAGGATATGTTTCTCAAAAAGCTGTTATCTTTAATGGAAGTATTAATTATAACGTTGAATTTGGATCAAATGGTAAAAATAAAAATGTCAAAAAGGCCATTGAAATTGCTCAAGCAAAAGATTTTGTTGAAAATATGGATGATAAATATGAAAGCAATTTAGCACAAGGTGGCACTAATATATCTGGTGGACAAAAACAAAGAATTTCAATTGCTAGAGCTATTGCTCGTGAACCAGAAATATATATATTTGATGATTCTTTTTCTGCACTTGATTATAAAACAGATCTAAATTTAAGAAAAGCTATTAAGAAAAATGTTAAAGATGCAACTTGTTTAATTGTTGCTCAAAGAATTGGTACTATTATGCATGCTGATAAAATTATTGTTTTAGATAAGGGTAAATGTGTTGGCATGGGTACTCATAAAGAATTGCTTGATAATTGCGAAGTTTATAAAGAAATTGCTTTATCTCAAATTAGTAAGGAGGAATTAGATCATGCCTAGAGGAAAAGTAAATGAAAAGGCAAAAAATTTTAAAAGTGCTATTGTAAGACTTTTTAAAGAATTAAAACCTTTTAGAGTTATGATTATTGTAGCAGTTGTTTTATCTACAATTAGTTCCTTACTTGCAATTTTTACACCTAATGTATTATCTAATTTAACAAATAAAATATCTGATGGCTTAATAATAAACAAAGATAATTTAAATACTATTTATACTAGTATAAGTAATGATTTAAGTGAAGATAAAATTAAAGATTTTACTAGTAAAATAATTGATTTAAAAAAATATAGTGTTGATGGTATTGATAGTTTAAAAGATAGTACTTATAATGGTGTATTGATTACTAAAGAAGATAAAATTAAATTTTTAAATTTTGAAAATACTAAAGAATTACCTGATTCTATTGCTTCTGTTTTAATTAGTGATGTTGTTATTGATGATAAGATAATTAAGAATACTGATATTGCTAAATTATCAGGTTTAATTGGTATTAGTGATCAAACGGAAATTTATAAAAAACTTGATGAAATGCCAGATTCTATTAAGGATGCAATAAAACCTGATATGGATATGAATGGAATAAAAAAATTAGCTTTATTTTTAATTATTGTTTATTTAATAAGTGCTATATTTAATTATGTCGAATCAATACTTATGACAGAAGCTTCAAATAAATTTGCATTTAGATTAAGAAGTAGAATAGGGACTAAATTAAATAAATTGCCTTTAAAATATTTTGATCAAAATCAAACAGGTGATACTTTATCAAGAATAACTAATGATGTTGATACAGTAGCTCAATCAATGGATCAATCAATTGCTTCTTTAGTTAGTGCTCTTGCTTTATTTATTGGTACAATTGTAATGATGTTTGTAACGAATAGTATAATGGCTATAACAGCAATTTTATCTAGTTTATTTGGCTTTATTTTTATGTTTATGGTTTTATCTAAATCACAAAAATATTTTGCTTTAAGACAAACTGAACTTGGTAATTTAAATGCTCATATTGAGGAAGTTTATTCAGGCCTTAATGTTATTAAAGCATATAATGGATCAAAAGTTGTTAATGAAAAATTTAATGATTTAAATAAAAAAATGTATGTTGCTAATAAGAAAAGTAGATTTTTATCTAGTTTAATGATGCCAATGATGAATTTCGTAGGTAATTTTGGCTATGTAGCTGTTTGTATTGTTGGTGCAATACTTGTTTTAGATAATAAAACTGATTTTGGTACAATTGTTGCTTTTATAACTTATGTTAGATTATTTACATCACCACTTTCACAAATTGCTGAAGCTATGACTAGTTTACAGACAGTTGCTGCTTCTAGTGAAAGAGTGTTTGAATTTTTAGATGAAAAAGAAATGTCTAGTGAACGCAATATTGTTAAAAAGTTGGATAATGTTAAAGGAAATATTGAATTTAAAAATGTTTCGTTTAAATATGATGGTAATTTAGAAAATACAATTAATAATTTTAGTGCTAGTATTAAAGCTGGTTCAAAGGTTGCGATTGTTGGTCCTACTGGTGCTGGTAAAACAACAATGGTTAATTTACTTATGAAATTTTATGATATAAGTGATGGTGATATTACCATTGATGGTACATCTATTAAAGAGTTAACAAGATCTAATATTCATGATTTATTTACAATGGTTTTGCAAGATACATGGGTATTTAATGGTACTATTCGTGAAAATATTGTTTTCAATAGAGAAAATATTTCTAATAAGGAAGTAGAAATTGTTTCTAAAATAGTTGGTCTTGATCATTTTGTTAAGACACTACCTAATGGTTATGATACTGTTATTACTGATGGTGATAGTATTTCTTCTGGGCAAAAACAGTTACTTACTATTGCTAGAGGTATTTTACAAAACACACCTTTACTTATTTTAGATGAAGCTACTTCTAATGTTGATACAAGAACAGAGGAATTAGTCCAAAAAGCAATGGATAAATTATCCGAAAATAAGACTTCTTTTATAATTGCTCATCGTTTATCTACTATTCGTAATGCTGATTTAATTTTAGTTATGAAAGATGGTAATATTATTGAACAGGGTTCACATGATGAATTAATTGAAAAAAATGGTTTTTATGCTGAACTTTATAATTCGCAATTTGAACTATAGGTGATTTATGAAATTTGAATGTATTAAAATTGCTAGTATTTTAGGTGTTGTTGGTAACTCATTTTTACTTATAATTAAAGGTATAGTAGGTATTATTACTGGTAGTAAA
Source organism: uncultured Bacilli bacterium (assembly GCA_934179675.1). Classification (GTDB taxonomy): domain Bacteria; phylum Bacillota_I; class Bacilli_A; order RF39; family UBA660; genus CAG-884. Next base: position 27,570 of record CAKPQS010000013.1, on the reverse strand, counting down.
GCGATGCTTGCTGATTGTCTTAATAGTGCTTCTGATATATTTTCTTCAATTATGACTTTTATTGGTAATAAGATTGCTTCTATTCCTAGAGATGATGATCATAATTTAGGTCATGGTAAAGCAGAATATATTTATTCGTTGTTAATTAGTATTGTAATGATTTTAGTTTCATTATTTACAATAAAGGATTCAATTTTTTCTTTAATTTATAAAAGTGTATATAAATTTAATATATTTTTGATTATTGTATGTATTATTACTATAGTTGTTAAGTTATTATTATTTTTATATACTAACAGTATTTATAAAAAATATCATTCATTACTTATTAAAGCTAATTCTAAAGATCATTTAAATGATTGTATTTTAACTTCTCTTAATTTGATTTCGATTGTTTTATCTTATTATGGTGTATATTTTATTGATGGAATTGTTGGTATTATAATTGCTCTATTTATATTAATTACAGGATTAAAAATATATAAGGAGTCTTATGATGTTTTAATGGATAAATCAATTTCGTTGGCAACTAAAAAAAGAGTTATTGATATTATTAATAAACATAAGGAAGTTAAAAAAATTAATCATTTTAATGCAACTCCTGTTGGTTATAAATATCAAATATCATTTACTATTTTTGTTGATGGTAATTTAAGTACTTTTGATAGTCATAGTATTGCTGATAGTTTGGAAAAAGAGATAACAGGTACTATTGATGATATTTATTTAACGGTTATACATGTTAATCCAATTTAGTAAAAATTACAGAAATGTAATTTTTTTTATTGTCTTTTTATATGAAATATTGTACAATTAGTATTGTAAGAAGAATAGGTGAGTTTATGAAAAATATTATAAACAAAAAGAAATTATTTATTATTATGTTTGCTGTAATATTAGTTGTTGCTGGTTTAACAGGTTCAGTTGCATATTATAGAACTGCTGTAGAGGGTAGTTTAATTGGTAGTAGTGGTAATGCTGTTTTTAATGTTACGGGTTTAACTGATAGTGGTGAAAATAAAACTATAAGTTTGGGCAATAAATTATTACCTGGTGATAGTGGATCTTTTAATATTACTTTAGATAGTACTGGTTCTACAGTTGATATGTATGCAACTTTAAAGATTGATAGGAGAGTTTTACCCAATAATTTAAAGTTTTATTCAACTGCTGATCATAAATCTGAAATTAGTACGTATTATTCATTATTAGAAGTTAATGGTAATTTAAGTGAGACTATTACTATATATTGGTATTGGAATCCTTTTAAAGATGGTGCTGATGATAATAAGTATATTGGTAAAGATCTAACTGCTGATATTAGTATAAGTGCTGTTCAGATGAGTGAATATGCGGTAATGAAGAATGGGTATAGTAATGATTCGAGTTTAAATGGTGGTAGTGAATTTTGGAATAATAATTATAGGTCTTATATAAGAACTATTAACTTTAGTAATGATTTAAGTAATTTACCAAGTAGTTGTACTTTAGAAAATTTATGTTGGGATATATCAGAAAGTGAATCTCAAAAAAATAAAGTATATGGTTATTTAATTGATATTGGTTTAAAAGATAGTATTGATAATACGAAAAGTTTATATAATTTATATATTGTAAGTGAAAAGGTAATATTTGCTCCTTCTGATAGTAGTAGTTTATTTTCTTTTTATAGGGTTGTAGATAATAATTATGTATCTAATTTAACTCAGATAAATTTTAATAATAAATTTAATACAAGTAAAATAATATTAGGTGGTGGATTATTTCAATATTGTACGGGTTTAACTAGATTAGATTTAAGTAGTTTTAATGTATCAAATGTAACTAATATGAGCTGGATGTTTCATAATTGTTCATTATTATCAGATTTAAATTTAAGTAGTTTTAATACAAAAAGTGCAGTTGAAATAAGTGGTATGTTTTCTGGTTGTTCATCATTAACAAGTTTAAATTTGAGTAGTTTTAATACTATAAATATAGTTAATATGGATAGTTTATTTAATGAATGTTCATCTTTGTTAGATTTAGATTTAAGTAGTTTTGATACTGGAAATGTAATTGATATGGCTTATATGTTTCTTAAGTGTTCATCTTTAAAAACTTTAGAAATAAGTGGTTTTAATACAGAAAAAGTAACTGATATGAAATGTATGTTTCAACAGTGTTCATCTTTATTAGATTTAAATTTAAATATTTTTAATACAAGTAAAGTTACTGATATGTCATATATGTTTTATGATTGTTCTTCTTTAAAAAAACTTGATTTATGTAATTTTAATACGACAAATGTTACAAAAATGAATGGTATGTTTTCTAATTGTATATTATTATCAAGTTTAGATTTAAGTAGTTTTAATACGGAAAAGGTAACTGATATGAGCTGGATGTTTGGAATTTGTTATGATTTAACAACAACTATTAATATTATGGGTTCTAGTGTTTCAAGTTATGCCAATATGTTTAATGGTGCATCTACTAATTCGGGTGCGAAGATTATTGTTAATTATATCGCTTCTGCCTCAACTCTAGCTGATAATATGATTGCAACAAAATCATCTAATAGTAATGTTGTAAAAGGAATTCAATTATAAAATCAATAAAACAGATAGGGAAACCTATCTTTTTTTATAAAAAAATGATATACTAATTAAGTGATGTATATGTTTGAAAGAGTAGAATCATTATTAAATGAAGATATAAATAAATTAAAAGATAAAGTAATATTAGTACTAGGTATAGGAGGAGTAGGATCTTATACAGTTGAAACACTAATAAGAAACCCAATCAAAAAAATAATTATAGTAGATTCAGATATAATTGATATAACTAATTTAAATAGACAATTATATACTAATCAAAATAATATAGGTTTAAAAAAAGTAGATGAATTAGAAAAAAGAATTAAAAATATTAATCCATATATAGAAATAAAAAAAATAGATAAATTCATTGATGAAAATAATATAAATATATTATTTGAAGAACATGTTGATTATATAGTAGATGCATGTGATAGTATTAAAACTAAAGAATGTTTAATAAAAGAATGTCTAAAAAGAAAAATCAAATTTATATCAAGTATGGGAACTGCTAAAAAATTAGATCCAACTAAATTAGAAATAGTTGATATAAAAAAAACAAGCTATGATCCACTTGCTAAAAAAATAAGAAAAACATTTAAAAATGAAAAAAATAAAATAATGGTTATATGTTCTAGTGAAAAACCAAAAGATATAAAAAAATTAGGTAGTATATCATTTGTACCAAGTGTTGCAGGAATATATATTACAAGTTATATAATAAATGATATAATTAAAGGTGAAAAATGAAAGAAGAAATAAAAAAAATTAAAGGTAATTTATTATTAATAAGTAATGATGAAGAATTAATTATTTTAAGCCAAAAAAATAAAAATATAACTGAATCATATGTATTAAGTAGTCTTTCTAAAAAAAATAAAGGCAAAAATAAATTAAAATTAGAAAATAAAAAAATTCATATAAATAAAATAAAAAGATACTTTAATAATAAATCAATTGATAATATAGTAGTTGATTATAATTTAATAAAAAAATATATATCTTCTTTTGTAAAAAATAGTATTTATTTAAATAAAGGTTATTTATATATATATAATTTAGACGAAGATATAGAATATAAATATAAAAGATACGATGTAAAAATAGAAAAAAATAATGATTTTATGAAAATTAATAATACTAAAAGCAAAAATAATATAATTAAAGATAATTATTATATATTTAAAGATAAAAAAGATAAAATATTAGATAAATTAAGTGATTTATTAACTTCGTGAGGTGTAATATGTATTTAAAAAAAATAACAATAAAAGGTTTTAAATCATTTGCAGATAAAACAATATTTGATTTAGATAAAGGTATAACAGGTATAGTTGGACCAAATGGTTCTGGTAAATCAAATGTAGTTGATGCTGTAAGATGGGTGTTAGGAGAACAATCAACTAAATCATTGCGTGCTAATGATAGTATGACAGATGTTATATTTGCTGGATCTAAAAGTCGTGAAAAAAGTAATCAAGCTTATGTTGCAATTACATTTGATAATACAGATAAATTTATGAATTTAGATTACAATGAAATTGAGGTAAAAAGACAAGTATATATTGATGGAACAAATGAATACTATATTAACAATGAAAAAGTTAGATTAAAAGATATAACAGAATTTTTAATAGATAGTGGTATTGGTAAAGAATCATTTAATATAATATCACAGGGTAAAATAGAAGATATATTATCTAGTAAACCAGAAAATAGAAGATTAGTATTTGAAGATGCTGCAGGTGTTTTGAAATATAAAAAAAGAAAAGAAGAAGCAAGTAAAAAATTGGAACGAACATCTAATAATATTGATCGAATTAATGATATTATAAATGAACTAGAAGTGCAAGTTGAACCATTAAAAGAAGAAAAAAGAAAATTAGAAGAATACAATAAATTAACAGAAGAATTAAAAGATGTGGAAATAGCATTAGTAGCATCTGATATAACTAAATATAATAATGAATATAAAAAAATGAAAGAACAAGTAGATATTTTAAATAAAGAAATATTGAATTTGGAAACAGAAAAAAATAAAGGTGAAGCTGTAATTTTAAATAATAAATTAGAACTAGAAAAATATGATAATATTATAAACGAATTAAATAAAAATTTAATTGATTTAACAACTAAAGTTGAACAAATTAATACTAAAAGATTAATGATGATTGAAAGATCTAAATATGAAACTAGCGATACTAAAACACAAAGTATATTGCTTGAACAAAAAGAAAAGGAAATTACTTTAAAAAATAATATTGAATTATTAAAAAATAGCATCGATGAATTAAATAATAGTAAAGAAAAATATATTGCTAATAAAAATAATTTAATTAAAGAAGAAAATATTTTATTAAATAAAAGAAATGAATTTGATAAAAAATTAAAAGGTTTAATATATGTTAAAGAAAAAATAGATGTTCAAATTGATTCGTTAAATGATCGCATCATTAATAATGATAGTATGCCTTATGGAGTTAAAGCAATTATTAGTAATCCTAAATTATTAGGTATTGAAGGTACTATTGGTAGTTTAATTGAAATTGATAAAGGATATGAAGAAGCTATTAGCACTTCTTTAGGTGGTGCAATATCATATATAATAACAGAAACTTTAGAAAATGCTAAAGAAGGAGTTCGCTATTTAAAAGAAAATAAGTTAGGTCGTGTTACATTTTTTCCTTTAGATATAATTAAAAGTAAATATTTAAATATAAATATTAATTCTAATGGATATTTAGGAATTGCTTCCAATTTTGTCAAAACAAATGAAAAATATAAAAAAATAATTGAAAATCAATTGGGCAATATATTAATTGTAGATAATTTAGATAATGCAAGTAAAATTGCTAAAGAAACTAATTATCAATATAGAGTTGTTACTATTAGTGGTGAAATAATTCATTCTGGTGGTTCTTTAACAGGTGGAACAAACAAAAATCATAATATTATCAATGATAAATTAGAACTTGATAAATTGATCTTAAAAAGAGAAGAATTAGTTGATAATATTAAAAAAAATGAAAATCAAATAAATGAAATAGATTATAATATATCTGATTTAGAAAATAAAAAAGAAAATAATAAAATATTCGAGCTAGATGAAAATATTAATATTAAAAATAAAACACTGGATTCATTAAATAAAGAATTAGTAAATATTCAAAATGAAATAGAAGATTTAAATAATAAATTGGGTAACAATTTATCTAAAGCTTTAGAAGAAATTACTATAAATTATAATGATTTATTAAAAGAAAAAGAACTTTTAGAAAATAAATTAAATAAAACTAAAGATGAAAGAAATAATTTATATACAGATTTAAATAGTTTGGATTTTATGAATAAAAGAATAACAAATGATATTACTAATAAAACTAAAGAACAAAATGAATATAATTTAAATATAACTAAATTAGATGGTAAGCTAGATACTTTGCTTAATAATTTGTCAGAAAATTATAGCATTACTTATGAAAAAGCATTAGAATATAAACTTGAATATGATGAGATAAAATCAAGAAGTGTAGTTAATTCTTTAAAAAGACAAATTAAAGATTTAGGAACAATAAGTATGGGATCAAGTGAGTTATATAATCAAGTTAGTGAAAGATATGAATTTTTACTTAAACAAAGGGAAGATTTAGTAAAAGCTGAAAATATGTTACTTGAAGTAATAGAAGAAATGGATAAACAAATGGCTACTGATTTTGTTAAAACTTTTGAAAGTATTAGAGTTAATTTTAAACAAGTCTTCAAAGAATTATTTAGAGGTGGAGATGCTGATTTAAAATTGACTGATCCAAATGATATTTTAAATACAGGTATTGATATAATAGCATATCCACCTGGGAAAAAACTTGGAAAAACTGTTTTCTTATCTGGAGGAGAAAAGACATTTACAGCAATATCTATTTTATTCGCAATTTTAAAAACAAAAAAAATACCTTTCTGTATATTTGATGAAGTGGAAGCAGCATTAGATGAAGCAAATGTTGTATCATTTGGTGAATATGTTAAAAATTTAAAAAATGAGACACAATTTATTATAATTACTCATAAGAAAAAAACAATGGAATTTGCTGATAGTTTATATGGAATAACAATGCAAGAATCTGGTGTTTCTAAATTAGTAAGTGTTAAATTAAAAGTATAATGGAGGGAAAATGAAATATTTAATAATAGTTATTATTTTATTAATCATTGTATTTATATTGCTTTATAATAAAATAATAAGACAAAATATGAGATGCAAAAATGCTTTTGCAAGTATTGATAATCAATTAAAGAGAAGAAATGATTTAATTCCTAATTTGGTTGAAATAACAAAAGGATATATGAAATATGAAACAGAAACTCTTGAAAAAATAGTAAAAATTAGATCAGAAAATATTAATGAATTAGCGCATATAAGTGATAATATAACAAATAATGTTAAGACTTTGTTTGCTAAAGCTGAAAATTATCCTGATTTAAAAGCAAATGAAATATTTAAAAAATTACAAATTGAATTAACAGGAACAGAAGATAAAATTGCTTTTGCAAGACAATTTTATAATGATTGTGTTCAAAGTTATAATACAACTATAGAATCTTTTCCAACAAATATTATAGCTCAATTATTTAAATTTACTAAAAATCAATATTTTCAAGTTAAAGAAGAAGAAAGAAAGGAAATAAATATTAAATTATGATGTTTGAAAGTGTAAAAGAAAACAAATTTAAAACTTCTTTTATTGTAGTTTTATTCTTTATTTTAATAAGTTTATTCGTATATTTTTTAACATATTTATTTGGAGAAGATTCACAAAGCGCTTTTATAATTGCAACTATTATAGCTAGTATTACTTCAATATTGTCTTATTATTTTTCTGATAAAATAGTTATTAAAGCCAATCATGCTAGGGAAGCTACTAAAGAAGAATATTTAGAACTTAATGAAATACTTGAAGCTTTATGTTTAGGTGCTGGAATCCCCAAACCAAAACTTTATGTAATGGATACAGATTTACCAAATGCTTTTGCAACAGGAAGAAACCCTAAAAATGCTGTTGTGTGCGTTACTACGGGACTTTTAAAAAAACTTGACAAATATGAATTAGAAGGGGTAATTGCTCATGAATTATCACATATTAAAAATTATGATATCTTACTTTCAACAGTTGCAACTGTTATGGTTGGTGGAATATCAATAATTGCTGATAGTATATCTAGAGGATTTTTTAGAAGTAATGATGATGATGAAAAAGGTAATGGAATTATGATGGTAATAGGTTTAATTTTTATAGTTCTTGCACCATTATTTTCTCAATTATTACAACTTGCTTTATCAAGAAATCGTGAATATTTAGCAGATAGTTCAGTTGTTAGTATTACTAGAAATAAAGATGGATTAATTTCAGCATTAAAAAAAATATCTAGTGATCAAACAATTGTTAAAACAGCATCAAAAGCAAGTGCTTCTATGTATATAGCAGATCCATTTAAAAGAAAAGAAAGAGATAGTTTATTTAGTACTCATCCAAGTACAATTAATAGAATCAAAAAATTAGAAAACATACATTAAAAAGACACGATTGTGTCTTTTTATAATTTATGACCAAGTGCTTTCTCAAAATCAGGTAATACACCAATACCATTTGTTCTATGAGGAGGTAATTGATAAATATCATGTCCAGGGAATTCATTACCTTCAACTACTACTGGTTCATTAGGGGTAATTGCAATGTCCCAGCCAACAACTCCCATTTCAGGAATGATTGTAGATAATTCTTCTGCTAATTTAATTGCTTCTTTAAATAAAGGTATTTTGTATCCAACGATTGGTGTATTTGTTAAAGGATGATTATAATATAAATTACCAGCCTTATCTTGAGCAGGGTAGAGAATAGTGCCAGTTTTTATATCAACTGGAACAACCATACCACCGCTATTAAAATTATCTACACATTTGCCATTACCAATTCTAAAATATGCTACAGCAACTTTACCTTCTTTTTTTTCTTTATTATAAACTGTTACCATTCTAATAGTATTAATACTGCAAGGATGTAATTTATTTATTATTTCATTTTGTATAATAGGTTCTTCAACTAGATATAATTTATTATCAAGTAAATGTTTAAATAAATTACCTTTAAATTCATTTATATTAATTTTTTCAATTCTTTTACCACATTGACCATCTAATGGTTTGCCAAAAAATATATGATGTTTTTTTATAAATAAATTAAAGTCTTTTTCTTTATTTTCATCGATTACTAAAAAATCTCTTTTTAAATATTTTTTAAATTTATTATCAAATTTATCTTTCATTAAAAAGTAATCTTTATATTTAAAATCATTATTATTTTTAATTAATTTATTATTTTTACCTCTAGTCATTATAGTTTTTCTTTGTTTAGAATTTAAGTTATACATTTCAAATAGCATATAATCCATATATCCAGCTTCATATTTAAATCCACATATAATCATATCAAAAAATATTAAAACTCTATTTTTATTTGATCTTTCATGAACAACATTAATTTGTTTAAACATATTTTTAAAACTCATATTAAATATTCTATTAAGCACATATTTCATTTTATCACCAAATTAATTATATAATAAAATAAAAAAAAGTACAACTATATTAATCGTACTTCTTTTTCCGAATAAAATTTTTTATTTTTATCAATTCTATCAAAGAATAATATTCCATTTAAATGATCTATTTCATGTTGAAAAGCTATTGATAAATCCTCTCTTGCACGAATTTTAATTTTATTGCCTTCTAGATCATATCCTTCAACTGTAACTCTTGCGTATCTTAATACTTGTCCTTCAACTTCACGATTGACACTTAAACATCCTTCTCCAGCTTCAGCTGCGACCATTTCACTTGAATTACTTACAATAACTGGATTAACAACAACGTAATTTTCAAATTTTCCTTCTTCATATTCATCTACAATAACAATTATTCTTTTATTTATGCCAACTTGTGGAAAAGCAAGTCCCATACCAGGTCTTAATTTGTATTTTTCGGAATATTTTTCAATTTGACTATATGTTAAATGTTTAATAATATTATCAACTAATTTTTTTTCATCTGTGCTTATAGGAAAAGTTACATCTTTAGAAATCATTCTTAAATGTTTATCTTTTTCATCTAATATTTTTATGGGTTTAAACATAATACCACTTCCTCGTAAGATATTGTAACACATTTTTTAAAAAATTCAAAATCTTATTGTTAAAAAAAGTAAAATCGTTTATAATAAAAATGGTGAAAGTATGAAATATGAAAATAAAAAGGTTTTGAATGATTCTAAAAGTGAATTTATTGTTAATATAATTAATTCTATTTTACTTAGAGGCGCTGTTTTAATAATACCTGTTATATGGAGTTATGCTCTTGATAATATATATGATGGATTATATAATAAAGCTATTAATTTGATTATTCTTTCTTTAGTTATAACTATTATATATTATGGTTTTGAACAATTATATCAGATAACATTTTATAAACTTTACAATAAACTTTATAATTTATATGAAAATCTTTATACAGATAATTTTTACAAAAATTCATTATTTAGCTTATCTAGATTTTCATTAGGAGAATATAATAATTTATTAAATAGTGATATTGATGTAATTGCAAGTTATTATGCAAATTATCCAATGAGAATAATTAGAATTATTGAATTTGTTGTTATATATTTTTATTTTTACACAATTAATCCTATAATATTTATAATTACATTGGTTGTTTCTATTATTTCGCTTGGATATATGGTTTATGGTTCTAAAGAAACGGAAAGATTGAATAAAATAAGAAAAGATACTTTAGATTATAAAACAGCATCTAATCATGAAATATATAATAATATTAGGGATATAAAATCTTTTAATATATATGATAAAATTTCCTTTAACACGAATAAAAAAAGAAGGTCATATTTAGATGCTAATGCTAAATTTAATATTCAAAGTACAGGTGTAAAATTTATAGCAATTATAATGGTTGAAATAGTCCGATTGCTTTTAATGATATATGGTATTTATTTAATAAAAAATGGCAATATAGAGGTTGGATCTTTATTAATTATTTATAATTATTATCAAAAAATAGTTGATAATTATACTATTGTTTCTAATGCATTGATAAATAAAAAATCTTTGAAAGTTTCTCTTAATAGATTTAGCAAAATTTTAGAAAATGCTAGTAAAGAAAAAATGGTTAATGAAGATATTAAAATTAGTGGTAATATTGTTTTTAAAAATATTTTATATGGTTATAGAGATAATCCGACTTTGAAAAATATTAATTTAGTATTATATGATAATAGTATAAATGTTATAACAGGACCTAGTGGTTCTGGTAAGTCTGGCATTGTTGATTTACTTTTAAAAATGAATAGGCCTCACAAAGGTACTATTTGTATTGGCGATAAAAATATATTTGATATAAAGAGTAATAATTATTATAATTTAATTGCGTGCGTAAGTAAAAGTCCAACATTTTTTAATGACTCAATAAAAAATAATTTATTACTTGTAAATGATAATTTTGATTATGTTGTAAGTGTTTGCAAAACTTTGAATATTCATAATTATATAATGAGCTTAAAAGATGGCTATAATACAAATATAAATTCAAATATTAAAAGAAGTGTGTTTTATTTATTAGCGATTGCTAGAGTAATGATTAAAAATTCTAAAATAATGATTTTTGATGAAAGTTTAGCAATGATTGATAAAAAAGATATAGAAATTATAAAAAAAATTTTATTAGATCTTAAAAAAGATCATACGATTATTGTTATTGATAGAGAACAAAATATTGATGATATTTCTGATCATATTGTTGTTATTGATGATCACATTGTAGTTGAAGAAGGAAGTAGGGAAGAACTGTTAAGAAAAAATTCTTTTTACAGTAAATTTACTCTAAAAAAATAGAAAATGTGTTGAAAATGCCTAAACATTATGATATACTTTTTTAGTGATGTAGATGTATAAGAATTTTATAAAAAGAATCTTTGATATTTTGTTTAGTTTAGTTTTATTAATTATTTTATTACCTTTATTTTTAATTATAAGTTTATTTATTAAGCTTGAAGATGGTGGGCCTGTTTTTTATAAGCAAAAAAGAATTGGTTATAAAAATAAAATTTTTACTATTTTAAAATTTAGAAGCATGAATGTAATGAATGAGAAGGATGAATTAACAGTTAATCAAAGTTCTAGAGTTACAAAAATTGGAAATTTTATTAGAAAATCATCTTTAGATGAATTACCACAATTATTTAACATCTTGAAAGGTGATATGTCTTTTATTGGACCAAGACCTTGGACAACAGATTTACTACCTTATTACTCTAGCGAACAAATAAAACGCCACGATGTTAAACCTGGCATAACAGGACTTGCTCAAGTTAATGGGCGAAATTGCATTAATATTTTGGAAAGAATTAATTATGATTTAGAATATATAAAATCAGTAACTTTTATAAATGATTTCAAAATTGTTTTAAAAACTATACAATTATTGTTTACTGCTGTATTTTATAGAAAAAATTGTGATGTTAAGCAGGGGAGTAGAATAGAAGATTTGGATGTTTTAAAAAATCAATGGAAAAAAATCCCTAGTAAAAAGCAAGAAAAAAATAATGAATTACAATATGAATGTGAAGTTATATATAATTAAAAGGACATTGAAGTCCTTTTATTTTATGGAAAAATCATTTCCTTTTGGATAAATTTGAATATATGTATTACCATTATTTACTACTAATTCTTCATTTGTTTCTTTGATTTTATAAATTGTTTTACTATTTAAATCTTTCTTTGACCATGTAATTGGAACAGCATAGCCATTAGTTATATAATATCCTTCACCAGAACCAATATTATCTATTTTTTGATATCCCCAATAACCATCACTTGAGAATGTACTATAATTTACCCCATAAACAATAATATTTTTAACCTTATATTGTTCATTAGAATTTAAGTCAATATTTTTAGTATTATTCATAAACCTTAAGTAACTCTTACTTTCAGCATCATAAGTGTATTTGCTTGTTCGATAATCAGAATATTTAATTGAAATATTATTTGCTCCTTTTGCACTTGTATATTTACTTAAATCAACTTCTTCTTTTGTATAGTTTAAAAGTAAACCTTTACCTGTTTTTGTTTCATAATTATAATTTTTGGCAGCTAAATTTAATTTTTCAGTTGAAGTAAATAAAGTATGTTCCCAATCTCTTTTTAAAGTTTTATCACGAAATCCATAAGTACTATTGTCAACATCCATTCTATTGACACCCAATTTATTAATTGATGCTATTGCTTCTTTTGAACCACCAGCAGAAACATATATTGCATCATTTTCTAATACATATCCTAAATATTGCGATCTTGCACTTCTAACAGAACCTATTTTTGCTGCATCAGCATCTTTATATAATGCCATCATTCTTGTGATTCCACCTTCAACCATTAACTCATAAACAATATATGCTTTATCAAGATTTGATTGTGGTAAAGCAGAATTATGACAATTTATCATAACAGCAAATGGTCTTGTATTACTTTCTGGATTAACAAACCAATTAAATTGTTCCTCTTTTTTAGGTTCATCTGGTGGCTTAATTTCATCGTTTGGTTTAGAATTAGTACATCCAACTAATGTAAGTAATACACATAAAAAAATCAATATCTTTTTCATTCTTTACCTCCTATCTAATTATAGCATATTTATATAATACATGTATATAAATTTGACAATTATTTTTTTTATGATAATATTAAGATGAGGGGTTAATATGGAAATAATGAAACTTTCAAAAAATGATATTAATAATTTAATTGAAAAAAATAAACATAATATTAATAAAAATAGAGGAGGATATGGTATTGTTTTACCATATAATAATGAAATAGGTCTAAAATTCAGCGCTGATTTATTAAAAAACTATTATTTTGATGTTGATATGTTTAATAATGATTTAGAACAATATAAAATTTCTGAAAGACAAATTGATTATATGGCTGAAGCTCAAGAAAAAGTTAGATTAACAAGTTTGCCTAAAGGAATTGCTTATTATAATAAAAAACCGGTTGCGATCATTATAAAATATTTTTATAATCATAAAAATTTGTATGATTGCTGTGCTGAACATAGTGAAAATTTATTTAAAATTTTAAAAGAAATACTTATTGCTGTTGATGAACTTATGGGAAATGGAATATATCAATTAGATATAAAAGAATCTAATTTTATGTATTCAAAAAATGATTATCATGCACAACCTATAGATTTAGATGGTGAATTTGTTAAGATTGATTACGGAAATTCTTTTTATGAACATTTAATATATGAACAATTAATAGAAATGTATAATTATTTATTTAAAGGTAAACTTGGATGTTTAAGAAACCTTAGCCAAATTGATGAAAGAAGTTATAATGATAAAATTAGTGAATTAGAATGTTTAAAAAAGATGATTAATAGTTTTGACATATATGAAAGAACTATGGGATTTTTAGAAGAAGTTAAAGAACATAAAATACTTGAAATAAAAAAAACTAGACAATAATATTATTGTTTGTTAAAATTATATTATTGGAGGTTAAAATGGCAAAAGTATATTTTACAAAAGAAATAAGTAGTGATGCACTTGTAAGAATTTATGAAAAATTAGGTATTCAATTAAAAGGAAATGTTGCCGTTAAATTACATTCTGGAGAAGTAGGCAATCAAAATTTTTTAAAACCTGATCTTTATAAAGATATAATAAATAGAGTAGGGGGAGTTGTTGTTGAGTGTAATACTGCTTATGATGGCATGAGAAATACAACTGAAAAGCATCAAAAGTTAATGGATAATCATGGATGGACTAAGTATTATAATGTTGATATTATGGATAGTGATTCTTCTAAAGTTATTGAGATTCCAAATGGTAAAATAATTAAAAAAAATTATGTTGGAAAAAATATTGATAATTATGATTCAATGCTTGTTATTTCACATTTTAAAGGTCATCCTATTGGTGGATTTGGTGGTGCTTTAAAGCAATTATCAATTGGTATTGCATCTAGTAGTGGTAAGGCTTATATTCATACTGCTGGTAAAACAAATGATGTAGATAAACTTTGGAGTAATTTACCTAATCAAGATTTATTTATAGAATCTATGGCAGATGCTGCTTATTCAATACATAATCATTTTAAAAATAATATTGCTTATATTAATATTATGAAAAATATAAGTGTTGATTGTGATTGTTGTAAAAAAGCTGAAGATCCTTGTATGGATGATATTGGTATTCTTGCTAGTTTGGATCCGGTTGCACTTGATAAAGCTTGTTTGGACTTAGTTTATAATAGCAATTGTGATGGGAAAGATAAATTAATTGATCGAATTGAAACAAGAAATGGAGGATATATAATAGATGCTTCTTTAGATCTTGGTTTTGGTTCAAAAGAATATGAATTAATAAATATTGATAATGAATCTCTTTAATAAAGAGATTTTTAATTATAAAATTTTGTAATTTTTATTTGATAAAATCTTTTTATTAAAATAATGAGAGCATTATTTTTAATTGATTAATCCATAAATTTTATAAAAAAAGTTGATTTTTAAATTAAATTTGTTATAATATAGCTTAACTTTGTTTTAGGGGGATATATATATGAACAAAAACAATTTAATTGAAATTAAAAAAAAATTATTGGCATTAGGATTGGCTGGAGTAATGCTTGGAACTGCTGGATGTGCTAGTAATAAAGATGAGGGGAATAAGGATGAAAATGGAGTTCCTAAACTTTTTTCTATTTCTACCAAATATTCAAATGTAGATGAGTATTATAAATATGTAATTCAAAATGGTCAAGCGGTAAAGTTATATAATAGTGCAAATGTATATTTGCTTTTCAATAAAGAAACATATGAAGTAAGTGAATACATATATTATAAAAGAAATATTTTAGGTGGTCTAGGGACTTATGTTGAACTATATAATTTACCAAATGAAAGTTTGCTTGTTTATTCTGATGGTATAAGTACAACTTATAATGAAGAATATTACAAATATTTGATAGAAAATAGCTATCAAGTTTGTCTTCTTGATGCAAATGATTATGTTGAAGGACATAATGATAAAGAATACTATTCTCTTGATGAAATAAGAGAGTTAGAGCCTAGAATTGTTGAAGGTTTAAAAATTATTAATTCTGTTAAAGTTAAAACCAAATAATAATACTATTTTATTAATTACATTTTTTATTTCACTTTTTAAAGCATTTATAAAATTTGATGGTATCATATTCATATGAGGACCTGCTTTCTATATAGGGTTAATATTATGATAGTAAGGTTCTCTTTTTGTGCATACCAAACCATTATATGCTATTTATTTTACATTTTTGTTGCATAGTTATTTAAAATATGATAAAATATTATTGTTTTGTAAATTATGGCCTGTTGGTGAAATTGGTTAACACATAACCCTCTCAAGGTTACATTCACGGGTTCGAACCCCGTACAGGCTACCAATTATATATTTTTTAAAAAAAGGTATTGTATTTTATATTATTATGTGATATATTAATAATGCTTACTTAATGGCGGGATAGTTCAGTTGGCTAGAACACACGGTTCATACCCGTGATGTCGGGGGTCCGAATCCCTCTCCCGCTACCATAAGAAATTTTATTCGAACTTTTATAGTTTGAGTTTGATAAATAACTAATTCAGAAATGGATTAGTTTTTTTATTATTAATTATTTAATATTGTAAATGGTAAAACAAAATGTAGAAAATCGGTAAATTTAAATTTCGTTTTTCATATATATTTTTTTAATTTAAAAAAACTCTAAACCTGAATCATGATATATAAAAATCTATTACATACAAAAAAGCAAGTGCATTTTAGCACCAGCTTTATCAAATTTCTTTATCAAGATTTTTGGTTGTACTCACTATTTGATAAAGAATTATAAAAGTGCATTTTCTTTTGAAAACACACTTTTATTATTTAATTGCACTTATTTTTTTACTTTAGATTGATTCAATAATTAAAAAAATTAATAGTTTTATCTATGTCCTAATGCTTTCATAATTACTGGAATAATTTGTTTCTTTCTTGAAACATAACCATCTAATCTTTTACCTTCATAACAATCACCAAAACAGAAATCAAAAATATTTTGAGATGATTTGTTGTAGAAAATATAAGAACATTCACCTAAAATATCTGTTACAAACATTGCAAGAACATTATAATTTTTATCAAAACAAATATCTTCTATTAAAGAAATATATTCTTTCTTTTGATTTATAAAGGTATCAATATCAATAGTTAAAACTTGACTAATACCAACCTTTTTATCATCAATTTCAAATGATTTAAAGTCTTGGAAAAATACTTCTTCTTTTGTTTTTCCAGAAAAAATAGATCCATTTTTAAACATCTTTAATCCAAATGATTCATAATCTATTCCTGCTATAACTGATAATTCATTTAATGCTTTAACATCAAGTGGAGTTGTAGTAGGGGATTTTAATAGTAATGTATCAGAAATAATACCAGATGCCATAATACCAGCAATATCTTTATCAATTTGAGCATTATGTTCTTTATATAATGTATAAATAATTGTATTAGTACTACCAACAGTCATATTTCTAAAATTAATGGGTCTATCGGTACCTATAGTTCCAATTTTATGATGATCAATTATTTCAATTATTTCAGCTTCATTTAAACCATCAACACTTTGTAATGCTTCGTTATGGTCAACTAAAATAACCTTTTTAGGTGTTTTTTCATCTAAATCAGATACCTTTAATAAACCCAAACATTTATTTCCTTCATCAACTATAGGATAGTAATTATGATGATTTATTTTTAATTGATCTAAAGCATCATCAACTGTCATTTCCTCTTTAAAACAAACAATATTTTTTTCATACGATACAGTATTTATACCATTTGCTAAATTAATTAGTTTTATGACTTCGAAGTAATTTTTTTCAGTTTTAATTATATTAACTTTATTTTTTTTAGCTAAATCAATTAATGACTCCTTTAAATCAACATTATCAATTAAAATAATCATGCCAATATTATTGTTAATTGCATTTTCAATAATATTTGTTCTATCACCAATAATTAAACAATTATTTGAATCCATTTTTGTTTCTTTTAAAAATGTTTCACTAACTTTAAATGGCGCAATTAAATCATAGGAAAATTTTTCATTAAATTTTAATACTTCTGTTCCACTTAATACTTCAATTGTATGATGATAAGTTGAATTTAATTTTCTATTTTTATTACTAATATAATCTGTCGTAATATCTTTCATTGATAAAACACCATCAAAATATCCAGCAGTTGAAATAGGAACGGAACTTATAAATTTGCTCATCATATATTTATATGCATTATAAATTGATTCATTTGATTCAATAAAACATCCTTTACGATAATTTAAATCTTTTATTTGTACTTTTACATCATTTAAGTATTTTGGCATACTAACTTTAAAATGCTTTAAGATATATTTAGTTTCGTTATTTATATCGCCTAATACTCTTGGTTCACATTTAAAACCTAGCATATTTTTTAATTTGGAATATGCTATTGCTGATGTAACAGAATCAGTATCGGGTTTTTTATGTCCAAAAACATATATTTTATCCACTTTTTTATCCTCCTTACATATTAAGATTATAGCACATAAAAATACGAAAATAAATATTTTTTTTCCTTTACATTTAAATTTTACAAATGTATAATATGCATGTGGTGATTTTATGAAAAAATATAATGATTTAAGGGATTATAATAATTGGGAATTCGTTAAAGAAAACTTATCAGATTTTTCATATATAACATTAAATGTGATAGCATTTTCATCAATATTAAAATTATTTTCCGATTTACCAAATGATAAATTTAAAATGAATCAAATTATTCTTCAAACAACATATTTTATGACAATTATTTCTAGCTCAATATACACTACTTTAGATAGAATTGAAAAAAATATCAAACAAATTGATTTAAGGAAATTGGTTGATACACGCGATAAAATATATAATCAAATAATTAAAAATATTGCTGATTACATAGATGAAAATTGTATTGATGATCCTATATGCATTATGAAATTTTTACATGATAATATATATGATGGTAAAATATCATATAAAAAAATATTTTTTCCAGAAAATAAAATAGATGAACCATATAACTATTCATACCAAATTATAAAAGGAAATGGTGTATGTAGAAGTTTTGCTCAATTAACAACAGATGTATTTAGATGTTTAGGATACGAAGCATATGATGTATTTTGTACAAATTTAAATAATGAATTATGTCATCTTATAACAATGTTGAAATTAAAAAATAAAACTTATTATTTGGATTCATTTAATAATGCCGAATATTCTTACGATGGTAAATTTTTGAAACTTGATTGTGAAAATATATATATTCCATTAAATTATTATAATGACAGTTTTAATAAAATTGATAGAAAAGAACATTGTTTTGTATTTGAATATTATATACATAAAAGAACTAAAAATGATTATATTGAATGTGTACTTGAAGAACTTGATGAATCATTAGCACTTAATTCAAATTTATACCATAAAAAAACTAATGAAATATATAAAACAAATAAAAAATTGTATAAAAAATTTAAAAAAACATACTTGTAAAAAAGTAATAATAATTATATAATTTATATATGATGAATATGAAAAAAATAATGATTTTAATAATCTGTTTATTACTTGTTGGATGTTCGAATAAAACAACATGTATTAAAGAAGAAACAAATGAAAAAATAAATATATTAATTGTTGGTACTAAAGATAATATTAAAAATATAAATATTAAAAGTCAATTTAGAAGTAATGAAGACGCGAATAATTATTGTACGCTTTTAAAACTAACAGATATTAACGTTGAATGTAAGGAAAATATAATTATTTATAAAAATTATAAAGATTATTTGGATATAAATTTTACTAATAAAAATGAATTAGTGGAATACTTAAAAAGTAACAATTATAATTGTAAGTAATATTTAAAATATGATATAATATTTTTGGAGGATAAAAGATGAAAAGAGTAATGTTATTAATTACAATACTTATGCTTGTTGGTTGTTCAAAAAAAGCTGATTTAGTTTGTAAAGAAAAAGAGGATTTATATACTACTAATGTAGAATTGTATTTTAAAAATGATGTTTTAACAAGTGCAAATAGTATAAGTGAATATAATGATGAGAATCTAGCAAAACAAATATGTGCAACTTTAGGCGATAAAGTAAGATGCTATAAAAATAAAGTAGAAATTATTGATTATCTTAATGATTATATAGGAAAATCTAAATATGATGTATTAGAAAAATTAGAAAGTCAAGGTTTAACTTGTAAATAGGTGAACTATGAAATGTGTTAGATGCGGAACTGAATTAAAAGCAGGAGATAAATTTTGTCTTGGATGTGGTTTTGAAGTAGGTAAAGAATATATTTCTGATAATGTAAATGAAACACTTGAAAGTATTATGGAATTACCTGAAGAAAAGGAAGAAAAAGAACCAGCTGAAGAAATGGAAATAAATGATTCGCTTGAAGAAACAGAAATGATTGATGGTAAAATTATCCAAACACGTTATAGTATTGGTGAATCTTTAGAAAAAATAAAAAAAAGTAAAAAATTTAATTATATTTTTATTGGAATAATTATATTAATTTTAATTTTATCTTTAATTATATATTTTAATTTTAATAAAATAACTTGTTTATTTACAAATTGTAATTCAACTGTAATTGTAAAACCTGATGACAAAAAGAAGAATATCATTAATCATCCAACCACCCTTTATTCATTTGATAGTGCTTTTTTATTTCGTATAAATGACTTATGGGTTGAAAAAGATATAAATAGTCTTGAAACGATTAATTTTGATATAAAAGATACAAAAATGTTTGTGAAGGATTCATCAGAATTTGATTTAAATAAATATGTTTTTAATGAAAATAATATAAATTCATATTTAAAATATATTGGTGAAGAAAATGCTGATACAATAGAAATCAATAAAATAACTTATAATTATATAAAACTTAATAATAAAGAGGAATATATAATTATTTCTAAAGATGCAATTTATGTATTTTCTTTTATAGGAACAACTGAAGAAGATATGAAAGAAATACTAAATACAGTAATTTATTATAGATAGAGGTAAATATGAATTATCAAAAAGAGTTAGAAAATTTAATCAAAACATTAGAATATAAACCAACATTACTCTTACATTCTTGTTGTGCACCTTGTTCTTCTTATGTTCTTGAATATTTAGAACCTTATTTTAAAATAACAGTACTTTATTACAACCCTAATATAGAACCATTAGAAGAATATTTAAAAAGAAAAGAAGAACAAATTAATTTTATAAAAAATGTTCATCCTAATATAGATATATATGATATAGATTATGACAATAGTTTATATCATGAAGTTGTATCTGGTTTTGAAAATGATAAAGAAGGCGGGAATAGGTGCTACAGATGTTATAAATTGCGTATGGAAAAGTGTGCAAATATCGCTTCTGATAAGTTTGATTATTTTGGTACAACATTAACTGTAAGCCCACATAAGAATGCTAATTATGTAAATGAAATAGGAAAAGAATTAGAAAAAAAATATAATACAAAATTTTTAATATCTGATTTTAAAAAAAACGAAGGCTATAAAAGGTCTATTGTTTTATCTAGAGAATATAATTTATATAGACAAGATTATTGTGGATGTATATATTCAAAAAGGAATGATTAAATGGAAATAATTAAAATAATTATATATGGTATATTAGAAGGTATAACTGAATGGTTACCAATTAGTTCAACAGGGCATTTAATTTTATTAAAAGAATTAATGCCTTTAAATATATCGAATGAATTTTGGAGTTTGTTTGAAGTTATTATTCAATTAGGTGCTGTTTTAGCGGTATTAGTACTTTATTTTAACAAATTAAAACCAAATAAGGATAATATTAACACTTGGAAAAAAATAATTATTTCATGTATTCCTGCAACAATTATAGGATTATTATTTGATGATGTATTTGAAAGATATTTTTACAATAAAATTTCTGTTGCAATAGCTTTAATAATTGTAGGATTATTATTTATAATAATAGAAAAAAACAATAATAAAAATATTATTGCTCAAATAACATATAAATCAGCTTTAATAATTGGTTTATCTCAAGTAATTGCTGCTATTTTTCCTGGAACATCAAGATCAGGTATTACTATTATAACAGCTTTAATACTGGGAATAACTCGAGAAAAAGCAACAGAATTTACTTTTTTAATGTCAATACCAGTAATGATTGGTGCCTCTTTACTAAAATTAATAAAATTTGGTTTCACTTTTGTAAATAACGAAATATTTATTTTATTAATTGGTTTATTATCAGCATTTATTACATCATTATTAGTAATAAAATTTTTATTAAACTATATCAAAAAACATGATTTTAGTATATTTGGAGTATATAGAATTATTTTAGGAATTATAATTCTATTGAGTTTAGTATGAAAAGATTTAATATGATTGATGAAACTTTTACTTGTGATGTTTGCCATAATAAAGTTGATAAACTATTGTATAGTGCAAGAGATCATTGTCCATATTGTTTGTCAAGTAAACATCTTGATATAAACCCTGGAGATAGGGCATCTACTTGTAAAGGTATATTAGAACCCATTGATATAGAAAAAAGTAAAGATACATATAAAATAATTTATAAATGTAATAAATGTGGAATGATTAAAAAAAATAAAATAGCTGATGATGATAGCTTCGATAAAATACTTGAAATAATGAAAAATAAGGTGTAATTATGATATATGTAGTGTATGGAAAAGGAAATTATTTAATTGATCAAAAAGTTCAGGAATTAGCGCCAAATCCAATCAATTATGATTTAGAATTTGATAGTTTAAAAGATATATTATTTGATGCATCAATGATGACTTTATTTGGTGATAAAAAATATATAGTTGTAAATAATCCTTATTTTTTATCAATTACTAAAGATGATGAGCCAACAATTGATACTAGTATATTAGAAAATTATTTAGATAATATTAATCCAAATACTGTTTTAATATTTAAATACTATAAAGAAAAATTGATGGAATCAAAAAAAATAACAAAATTATTAAAAAATAAAGGGATATTTTTTGAATTTAACAAAAATAATAATTTAGATATTATTAAAGATATGTTGAGTGATTTTAAAATTAGTAAAGAATGTATTAATATTTTACTTGATAGAGTAGGGGATAATACTGGAATTTTAATAAATGAAATTGAAAAAATAAAAACATATAAATATGATACAAAAGAAATAACGAAAGATGATGTATTGCTTATTAATAAATATGAGGAAGTTGATTTTTTCAAATTTATTGATCATATCATTAATAAAGAAAAACTTTTGGCATTAAATGAATATTTTAGCTTATTAAATCAAAAAGAAGAACCAATTAAAATTTTGATTGTAATTGCTTCTAAAATTCGTCTTATGTATCAAGTAAAAGTATTAAGTGAAAAGGGATATACTGTTAATGATATCGCTAATCAATTAGAAACTAAATCTTATCCTGTTCAATTAGCAGGTACAGCTGCTAAAAAGTATTCAAAAGAAAAGTTATTAAATACTTTAATTAGTATAGGTGAATTAGATGAAAACATAAAAACTGGTAAGGTTGTACCAGTTAATGCTCTTGAATTGTTTATAATAAATTTATAGAAGAATTATTTTTTTAATTCTTCTATTTTTTTGTAATAACTAACTAAATTTTCTTCATATTTACTATTTATTTTGGGCTCAAAAAATTTAACATTTTTAATTTTATCAGGTAAATATTGTTGTTTTACAAAATGGTTTGGATAATTGTGCGGATATTTATATTCTGGTGATGAAGTTTTAATATGGTTTGGCACATTACCAGTATCTTTAGTTTCAATTAAATTAATTGCTTTATCTAAAGTACTATAACCATTATTTGATTTAGGACTTAATGCCATATCTATTATCATTACTGAAAGTGGTATTCTTGCTTCGGGGAATCCTAATCTTTCACATGCACGGATACAAGCATCTACCTTGACACCTATTATTGGATTGGCAAGTCCTATGTCTTCATATGCAATCACACTCATTCTTCTATATATACTTTCATAATCCCCAGCTTCTATTAGTCTTGCTAAATAGTATATTGAGGCATCAACATCTGATCCTCTGATTGATTTTTGGAATGCACTTAATAGGTCATAGTGTCCATCTCCATTAGCGTCGCTAAAAATTACTTTTTTTGAATTAATATTTTTTATTACTTCTAATGTTATTTTATAATCATCAGTTGAAACATAGGCCATTTCTAATAAATTATATGCAAATCTTAAATCGCCACTTGATAGATTGGCAATATATTCTAATTCATTATCTGTTATTTTTATATTTTTTAATGATTCATTTAAACATGCTCTTTTAAGTCCCTTAATTATATCTTCTTTTGCTAGTTCTTTTAATTCAAATATTTGACACCTACTTCTTATTGCAGGATTTATAGAGTGATATGGATTAGTTGTTGTCATACCTATAAGTGTTATTAAACCATTTTCTAAATAGGGTAATAATAGATCTTGTTTATCTTTATTTAAGCGATGTATTTCATCCATTAGAACAACAATACCATTATACATTTTTGCTTCTTCAACTATTATATCAAAATCTTTTTTATTATTTATTGTTGCATTTAATAATCTATATTTTAATCCCATTTCATTTACTAAAGCAAGAGCAATTGTTGTTTTTCCTATTCCTGGTTTACCATATAATATCATGGAAAATAATCTTTTATTTTTTGCTATATTGGTTAATATTTTTCCTTGTCCTATTAAATGATTTTGTCCTATTACTTCGTTTAAATTTTTAGGTCTCATTTTGACAGCTAATGGTTCCATTTTTATCGCTCCTTTTAATTAATTATACATTATTTTTTAATAAAATTAAATACAATTAGGTTTAAAAATGGTATAATTATTTATAGTGATGAATATGGAGTATGTTGATGAATATTTGGATTATTTGTTTTTAGATAAGAAGTATAGTAAAAATACAATTGCATCTTATAGAAATGCTTTAAAAAAATATTTTGATTATATTGATAATAGGGAAATAAATTATAAAAATATTAATGTTGGTGATATTGAGAAATTTTTAAGTTTTTTAAAAAAAATTAATTCTTCTAAAACAGCTTATTATACATTAACTGTTTTAAAAAATTTTTATAATTATTTGATTATTGAAAAGGTAGTAGGGGAGAATATTTTTTATAGTATTGATATGCCTAAATTAAGTCATAATTTACCTTCTGTGCTTTCTTATGAAGAAATTGACAAATTACTTGATATTAAGGTAAATGATGCTTTTGCAGCTCGTAATAAGGCTATTTTAGAACTTATGTATGCAAGTGGTCTTAGAATTAGTGAAACAGTTAATTTGAGGCTTTATGATATTGATTTGACTAATAATATTGTTAAGGTTTTTGGTAAGGGTTCAAAGGAAAGAATTATTCCTATTGGTGATATTGCAACAAAGGCTTTAAATGAATATATTTATACTTATAGGAATGTTCTTATTAAGAATAAAAAAAATGATTATTTGTTTCTTAATAATCATGGCAATAAATTAACTAGACAGGGTCTTTTTAAAAATTTAAAATTATTATTAAAAGAGAAGGGGATTGATAAAAATGTTTCCCCACATACTATTAGGCATAGTTTTGCAACTCACCTACTTAATAATGGCGCTGATTTAAGGGTTATTCAAGAATTGCTTGGTCATTCTTCTATTAAAACTACTCAAATATATACTCATATTTCTAATGAACATTTAAAGGAACAATATAGGAGTCATCCACATGAATAAAGTAGAACTTTTGGTTCTACTTTTAGGTAATTTATCTGCAATTTCTACAATTATCACTACATTTGCAATCGTTACATTTGCAGTCATTACTTTTGCAGTTTTCTTCTAAATTTTTCATGTTATTTTTAACATTTTGTTTAGCTTTCTTTTCTGCTTTTTTCATTTTTAATCACCCAATAATATTATTAGCAGTTTAGTAGGGAATATAATCATATTTTATTTCCAATTTATAGAAGTTAACATAATATACATTATAGGAAGTTAGATATATTTGAAAAAGATGAATAAATTATAAGTCTTAATTTAATTCTATTATATATTATAAATATATATATTACTGATTTATAATAGATTATCTTATAATATGATTGATTTGCTTTATTTATATATGTATTATCTATTTAATTATTCTATTTATGTTTTAATAATTTATTTTTATTATAATTTTATTTTATAAATTAAATTTATATTTTTATTTATAAAATTTTATTTGTTATTTAATATTATATTTAATTATATTTATTATTAGATTATATTTATATATTTTTTTTGTATGTTGTGATTTGTTTTTTTAGAATAAATTTAAAATAATAATAAAGAAGAATAGGTGGTGTATCTTAGAATAATTTTAGTTTAATTGTCCTCTTAAAAATTAGTACTCCCTACTCTATTTATAAGCGTAAACTAAATGTAATGTTTTAATACCATTCAATTTTTCTATTTTTTTTTTTTGAAAATTCACATAAGCCACACCATACAGCTAAAATTATTATTAAAATCGTCCCCATTTATTTTTCCTCCTTTTATTTTATTTAATACTCTTTGATAGTTTTTAGTGTTATTTCAATACCATTCAATACGACATAGAGAGTTAAAATAAAGCCTTTAGGCCTAAAATTATCAACCAATTTATCTTAAATAATACATTTAATCAAAAATATCTATAACCTCAAAAAAAGCCAAAATATTTGGCTTTTAATTTGTTACTTTTCTAGATTGTATTTCTACTATTTTTTCTAAAACTTCAGCAGCATTTCTCTCATTTATTTCTGTATAATTAAGTTCTTTTAAAGCTTGAACTTTGGCAGAATTAAGTTCCAAAGTACGACTCATTTTTTCTTCCATTTTATGTTCTATTTGATCAACAAAACGTTTATGTGATTCAGCTATTTTTGTTTCACTTACATTTTTATTTGCATATAAAGTCATAGCAGAAAATAAAATACTTTCAAATATAAATTGTTCTTGTTCATTGAAAACAAATTCCATAGGTTTTGTAAAACCAGCAGCTTTTGAAACATAAGCAAGCATGTATTTCAATTCTTTTGATGTATCCATTGATTGTAAAAAATGATATAAATATTTTACTGTATAATATCCTTCTTCACTATCTTCATCATCGCCATCTAATCTTTCCTTTAATGCTTCAATAACATTTTTTAATAATTCCTTTTGATTCTTTCCCATTCCATTTAATAGACTATTGCCATCATTAATTGAACTAGCAGAATTACTATCAAATAAACTATTAATTCTTGTTTCTACATCCATTATATAATCAGTATCAACTTTTATGTTTTCAATTTCATCAACGGATTTAATTCCTAATAAATTTAATAATAATACTTTTTTATCCTTAGGCCATTTATTTATGTCATCCATTTCTAAATAGTTATATATCATCTGTCTTGAAACACCTAAAAATTTTGCTAATTTAACTTTAGATATGCCAAGTTCATGTAAAATATCATTTAATTTATTCATACTTTATACCCTCCAATATAATTTTATCACAAAGTAGTAAAATGTCAAGTAAAAGTAAATAATATTTTAAATGTAAACATTAAAAAATATAGCATAAACTATATTTTAGGTTGTATTATAAATAGTGTTGGTGGAGTATTTTACATCAATACTGTTTTTCTTCAAAAAAAGACATAAGTTT
>CAKPQS010000012.1 GCA_934179675.1 uncultured Bacilli bacterium | reverse complement strand
TGTATGTATGTATGTATGTATGTATGTATGTATGTATGTATGTATGTATGTATGTATGTATGTATGTATCTTTATTTTAGACTTATCAACAATATTCATCATATATACTCACCTTAACCTCTATCCAATTATACATCTTTTTTTAAGTAAAAGCAATACAAAATAAAAAAATACATATAAAAAGAGCGATAAAAATCACTCTCATAATATTTCCTAATATATTTTTTTACCAGAATTTAATTTCTTTAAAACCTTATTTTCATTTATATTTAACGTATCAACACCACTATATTGTGCCTCAATTATATCATCTCTCATAACATAATCAGTTATAATACTTAATCCCTTCGCACCCTTATTTAACTCATAAGCAGAATGTGCAATTAACTCTAATGCTTTTTTAGATACATTTAATTTTGTTTGTTGACAAGATAATATCTTCTTATATTCATTTATAGGACTTATTTCTGATTTCTTCAATATTTCAAGCAAATTACTTTCAGTTAAATCATTCATATCAATTATCTCGCAATTAGCATCAACTAACATTTCCCTTAAATTATTTATAATTTTATCCTTTTCTTTTTTTGAATTCGATCCAAGTCCCATCATATATGGCATATCAATATCTTTTTCCAAATCAAGTGCAACAATATAATTTATATTACTTGGATCAAACAATACTATTTGCTTTTCATTAATCGAAATTGGAAAAGGTGACTTTTTATTAAATATTTTAGATATTATCTCAACCAATACATCACCATCAACTTTTGATATCTTTTCTATTCCCCTATTTATACCATCAATAAATATTATAGACGGACCATAATATTCTTTATCACTATTTAAAAATAATGTTAAATAAGCATTTATTAAAGAATCACCATTATAATTATCAATTTTAGCATAAGGAGAACCAAGCTCACGAGCAAGTAAATCAACTATTTTACTCTTACCTATTCCTTTTGATCCTAACAAAACAATATTTTTAGGATTTTCTAAATATTGATTATTAATTATTGTTGAAGTAATTCTTTTAATAGCATAACTTTGAAACATTATTTTTTTCTCAATAACGCCAACTAAATCTTTAATAGTATAATTTTTAGTTACAACCTCACCAACAGTTTTTTTTGAATAATCAACCTTAAGTTTCCTTTCTTTTTCAAATGATTCCTTTACCTCTTGTTTTACTTTGCCATTTTCAACATAAATAATTTCATCATCAGTTTGTTCAAATAATTCATTTAATAATTCTTCTTCATTATATGGTCTTCCATTTAGTTTTTTCTTATAATCATCAACAAAGACTACATCAACAAAACATGTTTCATTATTTTGATAATTTGTTTTTGAAATATGTTTAATTTTTTCATCATTAAAACATATCTCTAATTCATTTAAAACACCAATTGATACCATTTTAGGCATTAGTATCTTAAGACCCTTTTTTTCTATATCTACTATCACATATTCTACAAATGCAACTTCCATAGTATTCCTCCTGATTTAAGTTTATCATATTATATTAACTAAAACAAGAAATTAATTATTTATTTCTAAATATTCTATTATTTTATTAATTTGTTCATCTGAAATGGATAAATTTTCATTAACTAAACCTATAATAGGTCTTATTCCATCATCATTATGAAAATCAGAACCAATTGTTGTAAACAAATTATTTTTTTTAGCAAATTCATTCCATAAAGAACATTCGTTAATTTTGTTATTATTTCGATCAATATAAATATAATTACTTTCAATTGCATCAATATTCATATCACGAACAATATCTAAAATATCATCATCTGTTAAGTTATCCTCATATTTATAAGCAACAGGATGTGCAAGCACAACTTTACCACCAGCAAGTCTAATTAAATCAGCTGCTTCTTTAGGAGAAATAGTATTTTTTTTAGCATAAGCAGGACAACCTTCGTTCATAACTGTTTCAATAAATTCCCCCTTACTTGGAATATGACCAAAATTTTCAATTAATGTTTCTTCATTTTGTTTATTACTAATAACATCTAGAGCAATATGAGCTTTAGTAACCGCCTCTATTTTATCAAGCGAAAAAATATTAACACGATAGCCCAAATTTTGAAGTTTTAATGAAACATCACGCAAATAATCATGACGTGCATTTCTTAACTCATTTAATTTTTTTCTAAAGAAATCATTTTTTAAATCAAAATTATAACCTAAAACATGAATACCACATTTTTTATATTTTGTTGATATTTCAACAGCAGGTATTATTTTTATTTCCTTTTTAGAAGCATATTCAAATAGATCATCACTATAAGCATCAATCGTATCATGATCAGCTATCGCTAAAAAGGAAACATTATTTTTAAAAGCTTCATCTATAACTTCTTTAGGTGTTAAAAAGCCATCCGAAACATTAGTATGAACGTGTAAATCAATTAGTTTTTCCATGTCTTAATCCTCCTACTATAACATTTTTTTAATTCATTATTTTCAAACCTTCTTTTAACAGAATCAGGTGCTACTTCATCTAACATAAATAACAATTCTTTTTGTGTAAAAGTATTATTTATAAAACTTCTTGTCATCTTCAATTTTTCCATTAATGTATTTTCAAAATTAAATGGTGTTAAACTAAATAAATAATCCAAAATAAAATTATAAGCCATATCATCATATTGCCATGTTTTTCTTAATGATATTGGATGTATAGGTAAATAAGGATTTTTTTTATTCTTATAAGCATCAATTAAACAAAACGGTACCTTTTCAATTAGAACTTTTATTTTAGAATATTCAATAATATGAACATCTAAAGGTAAATAATACTCTGGCATTATGCCCATTTCAATATCTTTAGATATTTCAGCTACCTCCTTTATCGTTTCAACAGGATCAACATCAGAAGTATGCATATCAAGAACATTAAAAATTTTAACTAACTTTTCTTTTACTTCATCAACTTTTGCATCCTCACATATCATCCACATATCAATATCTGGTAAACGATTAATTACCTTGCGTGGCTTTAAAGAATCTTTTACCATTAAACAAGGCTTACATATTTGTTTTAAATCAGGCATTAAAGAAGAATTTTTCTTTAAACACTCTAAACAAGGCCAAATAATACAATCATTTGCTTCCATAATTAATTCATTGTTATATCTTAATTGTTCTTCAATAATTGGTAAATTACCACTCATATTAGAATTTAATACATAAAACGGATATCCTGTACCAAATGAACCACAAAAACCTGGCATAGACCTGAAAATATAATTAATAATATCAATATTTTTTTTAATATATTTTCTTTTCAATTCTGTATTATTTTTTTCAAAAGTATTTGATGCATTTGCTGCTACTTCACATATATTCACTTCAATCACCCACATATTTCTATATATTATAGCACATATATATAAAAGTGCAAAATAAAAGATTCATTTAAGAATCTCAAAAATTTAACATTATCCATTCTGGTTTAAATAATAAAAGAATACCAACAAGAACCATAATTATACCACCAACTAAATGTGAATATTTGCCATATTTATTAGATATACCAGTTAATTTCATAGTTGTCATTGCAATTACAAAAATAACAATATCATCCAACATAAAGAATAGTATATAAATAAGTAAATATATAATATGTTCAAAACTACTTAAATTATTAACGCTCAATATTTCTGAAAAAACAATAGGTAAACCTGCTGAACAAGCTAATTCAACAACATTAACAGAAATCGCTAATCCAATTGAGCCTATAATTGCTAAAAAGAAATTTTTTTCTGAACAAAATTCTTTTACTCTATCCATTATTTTTTTTCTTTTACTATTATCAGTTACATTACATCCAGTAGGAGCTGGTTTAAAATAGTTATATAAATTATATAATCCCCCAATAACAGCAATAACTGCTATTATATTTCTTAAAACAATGATATCACTCATTTTAGAAACAACACTTATCCAAGATCCCATAATAAGGAAATAAACAGCTGCACTTGTGAATAAAAATGTAAAACCAATTATCCACATTCTTTTTCTATCTTTCATATTAATTAAAACAGATAATAAAAACAATAAAACCCACATTGCACAGGGATTAAATCCATCTACCAAACCAATAATCATCGCAACTAATCCAAGAGAGGCTTCTTCTGGTTCAACATACCCAATTATAGGCACTTTTACTTTACCAATAATATCATCACCTAGCATACATTCATTGGTACCATTTGTAACATCTAAAACAATATCACAATAATCCTTTTGACGATTTTTTTTAACTAGAGCTATAAATTGTTCTTCAACAGTATCATTCCAACCAATTAATCTTTGATTACCAACAACTATATATGGTACTCCTGCTTTTTTATCATTAAAACGTTCATATATTTTATTTAATAACTCACTATTTTCTTTACTATACCATGTTTCATAAGATATTACCTCAAAATTATATTTTTCTTTATTAGCTTTAGCAAATTCTTCAAATTTAGCACAATGAGGACATCCATCACCATAAAATAAATAAACTTTAGCTGTTTTAGCACTTACATTAATAAGAACAAAAAAACTAATTACAAATAAAATCAACTTCTTCATATATACTTCCTATCCAAATATTTTTAACAACAATGACATATATTTTTTAAAAAAAACTATCATTTTTTCTTCTTGAGGGTATTTTAAAACACCTGTATCATTTTTATTACAATCAAGATTATTTACAATATCACAATATATATACTTCTTATTTTGAGCAATTAACTCTAAAAATTGCTTTTCTTTATTATCATTCCAACCAATTATCCTTTTATCGCCAACAACAATATAAGGAACACCATATTGCTCATCATTAAATTTTGAAGCAACAGTATTTAATATTTTTTTATTTAAACTATTATGCCATACTTCATATTTAGTAATTTCAAAGTTATATTTTTCTTTATTTTTATCAACATATTCTTCAAATTTAGCACAATGAGGACATCCATCACCATAAAATAAATAAACTTTTACTTTAGCACTTACATTAATAAAAAGAAAAAAACACAAAATAAATATTATTTTTTTCATAAACTCTCCAAATAATTTTCAATTTCTTTAGCCTTAACTTCACCTATGAATCTTTTATTATCAATTATTAATACAGGTAAAATATTACCTACATTATACTCTGTAATATCATCGGTATCATAATCTAATCTAATTACATCTAAATTATATTTTTTATATATTTGTTCATATATAGGTCTCATAATTAAACAGCTAGGACACCATATAGCACTTATCTCAATAATTTTCATTTAACATCTACTCCTAATATAATTATCACTTGATATAACATATCCTTTAATATTATTTAAATTTATTGTTACCAACTAATGATATATTTTTTATTCATATCATTTATATTTTTATTATTAAATATATTAAAATTCATTTTATAAGATTCAAATAAAATATTTTTTTAGTTATTTCAACAAATTTACATTCAATAAAATTACAATTTTTAATCAATTCTATATTCCTCTAATACATCATTAAAACATTTAACAAAGTACTTTACTTCATCTATTGTTGTTAAATAAGATAAACTAATTCTTACACTATGTTTAGCTTTTTCAAGATCTTTAGTAACAGCATAAACACTTGTACTTGTGTCACCAGTTGAACATGCACTTTGTGTTGATATAAAAATATCATATTTCTCTAAAGCATGTAAAATTGTTTCAGGTTTTATATTCAAAACACTTAAATTCAAAATATGAGGAATAGATGAATTTGTACTATTTATATAACATTTTAAATTATTTCTTAAATACTTATTTAATTCTAAAACATGATTATATTTTTCATCTATATTATTATAAATTAATCTCAATGCTTTGGCAAATGAAACAATTAAAGCTGCTGATGGTGTACCACTTCTATATGTACTTGTACTTTTACCACCATGTATTAAATTATCAATAACAATTCCTTTTTTTAAATATAAAGCACCTATTCCTTTTAATCCATATATTTTATGTGCAGTAAAAGAAGCTAAATCAATATTTTCAAATGAAACATTAATTTTCCCTACTGATTGTGTCATATCAACATGAAAATATGCTTTACTATTGTCATGAATAATTTTTCCTATTTCATTTACATTTTGTTTAATTCCAACTTCACTATTTACATGACTTATTGTAACTAATATAACATCATCTGTTAATTTGTTTTTTAAATCATTTATATCTATTTCACCATTTTCATTTAATTCAATAAAATCAACAATAAAACCATTTTTTTGTAAATAGCCAAGTGAACCATATATACTAGAATGTTCCAATTTAGTAGTTAATATTTTTTTACCTCTATTTTGATACTTAAAACAAATACCTTTTAAAGCAGTATTATTACTTTCTGATGCTCCACTCGTATATATTATTTCATCAGCACGAATATTTAATATCTGTGCGATTTGTTTTGTTGCTTCATCTATTAATTCTTTTGCTTCAACACCTAATCTATGTAAAGAATTAGGATTACCAATAAAATTATTTGTAACTTTATTAAAACTATCTAAAACTTCTTTATTTACAGGAGTTGTAGCTGAATAATCTAAATATACCATCATATCACCTTTTTTAATTTTAACACATTATTAAAAAAAAATCAGTATTATACTGAATTTTTTAATAAATTTATAAATTTTTCTTCTATATGATATATAGATGCACAGCTCATAAAACAAAAGACTGAATCTTTATATTTTAATAAATCCGTTAAATCATCATTTAATATTTCGCCATTTATTTTTTTTATAATATCATCACTATCTATATTATAATCTTCCTTTTTTTCTCTATTTGAATTTACCATTGTCAAAAATGTATAATCTGCTTTTTTAAAAGCCGCAACAAACTCATCAGCATAATCTCTATATCTTGAATAAGTATTTGGCATAAATACTGCAATTATTTTTTTATGAGGGTATTTTTGTCTAGCACTTTCTATAGTTGCTCTTATTTCCGTTGGATGATGTGCATAATCATCTATTATAATAGTATCATTTATTATTGTTTCTTTAAATCTTCTTTTAGCATTTTCAAAATGAATTAATTTCTCTTTTATTTCATCTATATCCATACCAACTTCTAAAGAAGCAACAACAGCACATAAAGTATTTAATATCATGTGATCACCAAATAATGGTACATAAAATGTTCCTAAAAATTCTTCTTTTCTGTATATATCAAATGTATTACCATTTTCATTTTTAATAATATTTTTAACATAAAAATCATTATTTTTATTCATCCCATAATATATTACTTTATTTTTAAAATTGATACTTCTAATTTTTTCATCATCGCCCATACATATAACAGTTTTAGCTCTTTCAGCAAATTCTTGAAATGAATTTATTAAATCATTCATATCTTTATAACATTCTGTATGATCACGATCAATATTTGTTATAAGTGCTAAACTTGGATAATAGTGTAAAAAATGTTTATTAAATTCGCATGATTCCATAATCATTATTTTATTTTCTTTAGAAGCATAACCCTCACCATCACCAATAAAATAGTTTGCTTTAGGACCAATTATTGTTCTTAATAAGCTTGATACAGTTGTTTTGCCATGTGTTCCACTTACACCAATTGTATAAAATTGTCTAGATAATTCTCCCATTAAATCAAAATATTCAATAAATTTTAAATTTAAATTTTTACATCTTTTCATTTCTATATGTTCTAAAGAAAATGCTTTTGAATAAGTAACAATTGTATCATTATCTATTTCATGATTACTATCATTATAAATTTTTATATTTCTTTTATTTAAACCTTCAAGAGTATACTTATATGATGTATCATCATCATATCCACTCACTTCATTTCCTAGGTCTTTCAATATACAAGCAAGTGCTGCCATTCCCGATCCTTTTATGCCAATACAATAGTATTTCATTTCATTCCTCTTTTCTTAATTAAATTATATCAGATTTTTTAGGAAAAATCACTTTTTTATTAATACTTTATAGGATATTTCTAAAAATAGATATTTGTCTTTTTTAAATTATATGATAAAATTATTATTGGAGGTTACTATGAATGATTTTGAAGAAAATATGATCAAAAAAGTTAATCAAAATATTAATACTATTTTTTTAAAAGGAATTATGGCAGGTTTTTTTATTGCAATTGCCTCAATGTTATCAATTGTTGTTAATTCTAGTATTAGTAACTATTCTATTTCTAAATTATTAAGTGCTTTAGTATTTCCAATTGGTTTAATTTTAGTTGTTTTGTTTAAAACTGAACTTTTTACTGGTAATTGCCTTGTTATTATTCCTTTAATTAATAAAAAAATAAAAATTAAATCTAGTTTAAAATTACTTATTTTTTCTTATTTAGGCAACTTAGCTGGTGCGATTGGAACAATTATTTTAGTTAGTTTAACTAATCATTTTGATTTGTTTGGTAGTTCAATATTAAAAGTCGGGTTATCTAAACTTAATTTAAGCATTATTAATGAATTCGCTCTTGGCATTTTATGCAATATTTTAGTTTGTAGCGCTGTTTATTTAGCAAGCATTTCTAAAACTATCGTTGAAAAAGTCTTGTGTTGTATATTTCCAGTCTTCGCTTTTGTCTTACTTGGTTTTGAACACAGTATAGCAAATATGTATTATTTATTTGCAACATTTTTTGATAATTTTAACCAAATTTCATTAATTGATGTTTTAAATAATTTATATTTTGTTACGATTGGTAATATTATTGGTGGATTTTTGATTGGGTATTTAATCAATAAAACAAAAAGCAGTTGATTTATTCAACTGTTTTTTTGTAATTATTTATTCTTTCAATTAATCTATTTTTCCCTAATAGTTTAGTTATTTCATATAAATCTGGAGTTTGTGTTCTACCAGATATAACATATCTTAAACCTTCACAAAAATCACCAATATGTCCCTTATAATTATCAGGATTTTCTTTATATTCTTTCATTGAAGCATAATTATATTTACTTGCAAATAATGATAAATTATTAAACCAAGTATTTTTATCATCATTTACATCAAATACAGTCTTAACATATTCCAAATACATATTACCATCTAAACTTTTGTTTTCATATAAAGGATTAAAATACTCATCATACATATAATTTATTTCTTTAAATACATCACTATATTTACCAATATCTTTACGAGGTTTTTTTACTTCCCTTTCAATATTTAAAATACTAATTGAATATTTTTTATCATTTGTAAATACATTATAAAAATTAATATCATATTCTTTTAAATATTTACTTACTCTTTCATATAAATCATCAGCTTTTAAACGACTTATATAAGTTTTACTTATATTCATTAATTTATTTACATCAAATAAAGCACCACTTTTATTCATCTTTTTAAATTCAAATTTAAAATCTTTTATATCAAGTGTAGGGTTCGCTAAAAACCACGATTCAAAAGCACTACTAGTAATATTTGCTAAATATAATCTAACAGCTTCTGATGGTATTCCTTCCTTATGATAATAACTCATCGCAAATTCAGGATCTTTTCTTTTACTTACTTTTCTTACATTACCAGTTTCTTCATCTATTTTACATAATGGTGCAATATGACAATATTTTAATGGTTTAAATCCAAAAGCTTCAAATAATTGAATATGAAGTGGTAAACTACTTAACCATTCATCTCCTCTTATAACATGTGTTGTTCTCATTAAATGGTCATCTACTAAATGAGCAAAATGGTATGTTGGCAAACCATCACTTTTCATAATAACAATATCAATATCATTTTCAGGAAATGCTATATCTCCTCTTATTTCATCATGACATATTATTTTTTTATTAAAATCGCCATTACTTTTAAATCTAATAATATATGATTCACCATTTTTTATTTTTTCATAAGCTTCATCAACACTTAAATTACGGCAATGAGCCCATTCGCCATAATAACCAATTCGAGCTTTACAAACTTCTTCATCTTTTCTAATTTGTTCAATTTCTGAAGATGAACAAAAACAAGGATAAGCTTTATCATTTTCAATCAAATATTTAATAAATGCTTGGTATATTTCTTTTCTTTCACTTTGAATATAAGGCCCATAAGCACCATAACTAGTATTATCACTGTTAGGTCCTTCATCAAAAGTTACATTAAATTCTTTTAAGCCATCTATAATTGTATTTATTCCATTTTCTACTGTTCTTTTTGTATCTGTATCTTCGATTCTTAAATAAAAAACACCATTTGTTTGTTTAGCAAAAACACTATCTGTAAAACTTGATAATAATGCCCCTATATGTATAAATCCTGTTGGACTTGGAGCATATCTTGAAACAATAGCATTTTTATCTAAATTTCTTTCTGGATAAATTTTTTCATAATCTTCTACAGTTAATTTAATATTAGGAAATATTAAATTTGCTAAATCTTTTCTTGTCATAATATTCTTCCTTTCATAATAAAAACCACGCTCTTCTAAAGGACGAAAAGCCGTGGTACCACCTTAATTTTTTTCTCTTTTTTTAACGCATCTCCTGCGAAATACCTTATATACAGTATTTAACTCCAAAGTTTCTTCAAATAATTATATTTGTTTATTTCCACCATTCATAAACTCTCTATAAAATATACATTATTTTACTACTCTTTTTCTCAGTTCTAGTAAGATAATATCAAATTATTATTATAATGTCAATTATTTTGGAATTAATTTTAAGCATTTATTTTGTAAATTTTTTACATTTTCTATATATAGTACTTACTTCATTATTTTTTAAATATTGTCTTAAAAAATATATTTTATCAATATTTTTATTAAATATTTCATCTGATAACTTAATAGCTTCATCCAAAAATATTTTATAATAACTACTTGCATCAACCATTACAGTTTTACATGATTTATTATATATATCATCATAACTACATTCATTTTTTTTAACATATTCAATAAATTTTATAAAAAAATTCAAATTATTTTGCCATATAACAGGATCTAATGTTCCATTTGGACATCTAAATTCAATAGTATTTTTATATTTTGCTTTTTTAAAACTTTTAATATTATATAATCTAATACAACTATCAATAAATTTATTTCTATAATCATTTAAATTAAATGATGATATATTTATTGGAAGTAGCCCTATTTCTTCTCTTAAAGGATATGCAAATAATGATATATTAGGTCTTGCATATAAAAATTCACCATTTGTAAATCTAAATATTAAATGTTCATATAATATCCAGAAATTAATTAAATTAAATAATGTTTTTTCATTTTCCAGTATTTGGGCTCCAATATGAATATGTCCACCAGCTCTTTTACCGATACTAGCATTTTTTCTTAAAGTATTACACATTTGCTGTAATTCTAAATAGTTATATTTTTCATTTTTATATGTTGGACTTATAAATTCCAAACCATTTGTATCAATTAATGATTCATCAGGCTCAACTAACCACTTATGAACAAAATTAATTTCTTTTAAAGATTCTAAAATTGGTTTAATATTTACATGTTCACATTCAAGTTC
This sequence comes from uncultured Bacilli bacterium, assembly GCA_934179675.1. Taxonomy (GTDB): domain Bacteria; phylum Bacillota_I; class Bacilli_A; order RF39; family UBA660; genus CAG-884. The sequence continues at coordinate 25,862 of CAKPQS010000012.1, read as the reverse complement.
CATACCGAAAGTAATATTATTACAATCTAATTTTTCTCTTAATTCTAAATCATAATTATTTAATAATCTTAAAAACTCATTTAAATCTTTTTTATCCATACTAGATAATTGATCATTAGCATTTAAATTTATAAAATTATTCATAGTTTCACCTAGCAACTATTATACTAATATTTTTTTATTTGTAAAGAAAAAGAATTCAATATTGAATTCCCCATACAACTGTTTCTTTAGCTTCTTTAGAACATACTACACATTTACCAGTAATTTTATCATGATTTTCCAAAATACATCTTGATTTACATCCTTTAATTTCTTTTATTTTGCTTTCACATTCAGCACTACCACACCAATCAGCAATTATAAATCCTGGTTGTGAATTTAAAATATTTTCCATATCTTTTAAATCTTTTGCTTCATAAGTCATTTTTTTCATTCTTGCAAGCGCTTTATTATACATATCTTTTTGAATTTGAGCAAATAATGTTTTTATATATGAAACTATATCTATATCTTTATCAACCTTTATTTTTTCAAGTGTATCTCTACGAGCAATTGTTATTTCATTATTTTCTAAATCTCTTGCTCCAATTTCTATTCTAATAGGAATACCATTAACTTCAGCTTCGGCAAATTTAAAACCTGGTGATTTTTCACTATCATCAATGCTAACTCTTATGTTATTATTTTTTAAGGTATCATAAATTTTATTTACTTCTTCTAGAACATCACCAATTCCAATTATAACTACTTGAGTAGGTGCGATTAAAGGTGGTAATATTAATCCATTGTCATCTCCGTGAACCATTATTAAGGCACCAATCATTCTATTTGATGTTCCCCATGATGTTTGATAACAATATTCAAGTTTATTTTCTTTATTTAAAAATTTAATATCATAAGCTTTACTAAATTTTTGACCAAAATAATGACTTGTTCCACTTTGTAAACATACACCATTATGCATTAATGCTTCAATTGTTAAAGTATATTCTGCTCCTGCAAATTTTTCTTTTTCTGTTTTTCTTCCAGTTACTACAGGAATTGCTAAATAATTTTCAAAGAAAAATTTATATAAATTTAACATATCCCTTGTTTCATCTTCTGCTTCTTCACGTGTTGCATGAACAGTATGTCCTTCTTGCCAAAAGAATTCTCTTGATCTTAAGAAAGGTCTTGTTTCTTTTTCCCATCTTACAACACTACACCATTGATTGTATTTTAAAGGTAAATCTCTATATGATTTTACAACTTTACTATAATAATCACTAAATAATGTTTCACTTGTTGGTCTTACACATAGTCTTTCATCTAAATGTTTACTTCCACCTTCTGTAACCCAAGCAACTTCTGGTGCAAAACCATTTACAAGCTCACTTTCTTTATTTAATAATTTTTCAGGTATAAATAGTGGCATTGCTACATTTTTATGCCCTGTTTTTTTAAATAACTCATCCATATTTTTTTGAATATTTTCCCATATTGCATACCCATTTGGTTCAAATATAGTACATCCTTTAACACATGAATAAGTTGCTAAACGTGCTGCCTTAACAACATCAGTATACCATTGTGCAAAGTCAATATCTCTGCTTGTAATTGCTTTATTAGCCATAAATTTTCCTCCTAAATATAAAAAAAGAATAGTACAAGGAGTCTATAAGACGGTACCATCCTTTATTTTGCTTAATTAATATAACGGTTTTAACCGGAAATGTTTTCATTTCACATAAGAAAATAGGAATTATTAATTATTATAACTTGTTTTCACTATCTCAAGCTCACTAATATAAGGGAATTAATAATATTTTTTCTCGTTTTTATTAATATACATTTTTTTTATTTGCTTGTCAATAATCATTTTACTTGTTCTATACAATTTTATCCTCTTAAATAGACAGTTCTAGATTCACAATTTGAGCCACTACAACTTCCATAATACCAATCGCTATAAGACCATGATGCACAGCCACATGATGGATTAGCACATGTTTTAACTTTGCCAGGGCATGAGTCACATCCCCATGCACATTGATTAGGGTGACCATATTTACAATTGTTCCAATTAGCAGGTTCAGTTTTTGTACAATTACACGAACCTTTTGGCTTACTAGTTGTATAGCAAAATTTTTTCTTACCTTTAGTACAACATTTCCATTGAGTACAATTTGTATTCATATATCCACCTGTACAAGTATTTAAATATATTTTGCAATCGCTACAATTGCAATCATATGATGGTTCTCTTCCACAATATTTTTCATTTTGACATCTTTTATAACCTGAACAGCTTCTAGTTCGTGACTGTGTTGCTGTTCTTATACTAACTGTACAAGTATTACTATTGCCTGCTTTATCATATACATTATAAGATGCTGAAGATCTTAAGAAGAATGATATTGTTGCAGTCGCACTACCACTATAATTATCATGTACAATTACTTTACCAGGAACACCTGATGTTATATCATAATTTGATTGATATTCAATTGTACAAGTAGGTAATTCTTTATCAATTTTAATATTCATACTACATACTTGAGAAGTTCTTGTACCATCTTTTTTAGTAACATATCCACATATATATAATCCTGTTGTACTTTGACTAATTACTTCAGTAGTGCCATTAATTGTTCTAATTTCTTTATTAGGTGGACAATTAGTATTTGAACTTATACAATAACTATAAGAACTAAAATCTTCTTCATTTACTAAAGGTTTTATTTCAACTTCAACATTATCTACATACCAGCCACTATTTTTCATAGTTCCTTTTTTAATATTAAATGATAATGTTTTATCATCTTTTAATATATTATTAATCGTAACAGTTCTTCTTGTTTCATTTAAAGCTGCATCTCTAACTACTATATTTAATGTTTTATTTTCTGTAACATTAATTGTATCACTTACTTGCCATGTCGCACCACCATCAAATGAATATGCTCCTCTTGGATGTAAGCCTGATTCATTATCATGCGCATCAACTGTTAATACTATACTATTAGATGTTTTACCATTTGGTATTCCTGAAATATTATCTATTACAGGTACTACATCATCATATACTTTAATAGTTTGATTTTTAGTCGTTGCATTACCTTTGGAATCTTTGCTTGAATAAGTAATATAGTATATACCAGGTATTTTTAAATTAACATTAGATGTTATTTCAAGTGTTGTTTCACCCTCACCTTTATCAATAGCCGTAGCAGGGAAAGGAACAAAAGTACTATTCTGACTAGCGCTTATATAAATTGTTCCCTCACCTATTTTTTTACTACTTTCTTCATAACCATTTTTATCTCTATATGTTCGTTCATTAACATATTCAATATTAGGTCCTGTTGTATCAATAATATATACATATTTATTTATTGTTTCATTGCTAGAAGCATATTTTATAACATAAGTATTTATTTCGCTTGTATCTACGCTATCTACTTCCTCATTATTTAGATATATTGTAATTGTATATTTGCTATCATCATTTTTTAAAATATATTCACTTCCAACTTCAATATATTCATAAAGAATACTATCATTTACTGAACAAGATGTTGTGCTATCTAAACCAGGCATAAATGTATATTCATTTGTATTTTTTAAAGCAATTACCATAGAATTATCAGAAATTAATAATCCTGTTCTTGGATCTTTTATATTTTCATCCGTAAATCCACTTTGTTTTAATTCACATAAAGTTACAATTACTTTATCATTTGTACTAAATAAATTATTTTTATTTATATAACTTTCAGCTGATGCTTTTATATTTTCTACTTGAATGTTATATAATTTTTCTTTTCTTTCATTAATTACTTTATTTATACTAGGGAATGTAAAAACACTTATTAATGAAAGTAAAACTATTACTACTATTAATTCAACTAAAGTAAATCCTTTTTTCACATAACCACCTTCCATTTATTATATAATAAAGGAAAAGTCTAGCATTTTGCTAAACTATTTATTTTCGCATATTAAATTAACCGAACAAATAAGCTTGCCATTTTCTTTATAAACTCTCGCCATGCTATTTTCAAGCGAACAATTATGTTTTTCTTTCTCAAATTCAGAAACATTAAAATTATATTTTTCTTTCATTGTTTTTAATGAAATATATATTTCACTATCACCAATATCTTGATCTTTATATATTTGTTCACAATATTTAGTCATTTGATCATCTAAACTTAATTTGTTATTATTTTTTTGATTCATAATTATTAATCCAATAGTTAAAAATACAATTGCAATTATTGCTATAATATATGAAATTTTTTTCATTTAATCACCTTTTAAATATCCACCACGAGTTTCACAAGTTTTGCCAGGTACATTTGTACATGCCCCAAGTGTCCATTCAGAATATGAATATGAAGCACATCCACATGTTGGATTAGCACACGATTTAGCATCTCCTTGACAAGTATCACATCCATAAGAACAAGTGTTTGATCCATATTTACATGAATCCCAATCAGTACATTTATAATCAGTACAACTACAATATTTATAATTGCCTGGACGACTAAGAGATTTACAACGAGTACCTGCTAAATTAGCACAACAATAATATCGAGAACATTTACTTCTATTGCAGCCTCCTCTACAAGTATTTGATCCATACTTGCAATCACTACAATTACAGCTATAAGTATTTCTTCCACAATAATCAGCATTTGCACAAGATTTATAGCCAGCACATGTTTTATATCTATGTTGTAATGTTACTTTTACTTTTACTTCACAAGTATTTCTATTACCAGCTTTATCGTATATTTCATAAGTCTTTGAACTTTTTAACAAAAATGGAATTGGATTAGTAGCAGCTCCACTTATACTATCTTTGACAATGATTTTACCTGGTAAACCAAGTGATAAATCATAATTTGATTGATATTCAATTGTACAAGTAGGCAATTCTTTATCAATTTTAATATTCATACTACATACTTGAGAAGTTCTTGTACCATCTTTTTTAGTAACATATCCACATATATATAATCCTGTTGTACTTTGACTAATTACTTCAGTAGTGCCATTAATTGTTCTAATTTCTTTATTAGGTGGACAATTAGTATTTGAACTTATACAATAACTATAAGAACTAAAATCTTCTTCATTTACTAAAGGTTTTATTTCAACTTCAACATTATCTACATACCAGCCACTATTTTTCATAGTTCCTTTTTTAATATTAAATGATAATGTTTTATCATCTTTTAATATATTATTAATCGTAACAGTTCTTCTTGTTTCATTTAAAGCTGCATCTCTAACTACTATATTTAATGTTTTATTTTCTGTAACATTAATTGTATCACTTACTTGCCATGTCGCACCACCATCAAATGAATATGCTCCTCTTGGATGTAAGCCTGATTCATTATCATGCGCATCAACTGTTAATACTATACTATTAGATGTTTTACCATTTGGTATTCCTGAAATATTATCTATTACAGGTACTACATCATCATATACTTTAATAGTTTGATTTTTAGTCGTTGCATTACCTTTGGAATCTTTGCTTGAATAAGTAATATAGTATATACCAGGTATTTTTAAATTAACATTAGATGTTATTTCAAGTGTTGTTTCACCCTCACCTTTATCAATAGCCGTAGCAGGGAAAGGAACAAAAGTACTATTCTGACTAGCGCTTATATAAATTGTTCCCTCACCTATTTTTTTACTACTTTCTTCATAACCATTTTTATCTCTATATGTTCGTTCATTAACATATTCAATATTAGGTCCTGTTGTATCAATAATATATACATATTTATTTATTGTTTCATTGCTAGAAGCATATTTTATAACATAAGTATTTATTTCGCTTGTATCTACGCTATCTACTTCCTCATTATTTAGATATATTGTAATTGTATATTTGCTATCATCATTTTTTAAAATATATTCACTTCCAACTTCAATATATTCATAAAGAATACTATCATTTACTGAACAAGATGTTGTGCTATCTAAACCAGGCATAAATGTATATTCATTTGTATTTTTTAAAGCAATTACCATAGAATTATCAGAAATTAATAATCCTGTTCTTGGATCTTTTATATTTTCATCCGTAAATCCACTTTGTTTTAATTCACATAAAGTTACAATTACTTTATCATTTGTACTAAATAAATTATTTTTATTTATATAACTTTCAGCTGATGCTTTTATATTTTCTACTTGAATGTTATATAATTTTTCTTTTCTTTCATTAATTACTTTATTTATACTAGGAAATGTAAAAATACTAATCAATGAAAGTAAAACTATTACTACTATTAATTCAACTAGTGTAAATCCTTTTTTCATATCTTCACCTACCATATAAATTATACAATTTTAAAACATAAAAGTCTAGCACTACGTTTTATTTTTTTAGAAAAAAGAATATATTTATAATGGAGGTAAAATGTTTAAAAAAATACTATCATTTTTATTTAAAGATTTATACTTGTTCACTGCTGCATATTCAAATAATATTTTCCCAGATCCATTATCAAAAGAAGAAGAAGAAAAATGCATTAATGAACTTAATAACGGTTCCAAAGAAGCTAGAAATAAACTAATTGAACATAATTTAAGATTAATTGCACACATTGTCAAAAAATATGAACATAAAGTAGATGAAGCAGACGATTTAATATCAATTGGAACAATTGGCTTAATAAAAGGAATTGATAGTTATAGTGGCAAAAAAGACACAAAATTAACTACCTATTGTGCCAGATGCATTGAAAATGAAATATTAATGTATTTTAGACAAAATAAAAAAAATAAAAAAAATATTAGTTTAAATGAATCAATAGGATTTGATAAAGAAGGAAATGAAATAACATTTTTAGATATCCTAAAAACGCCTGATCCCGAATATGCAATTAATATTCATAATGAAAATAATATCAAAGATTTAAAAAAATATTTAAATATTTTAACAAAAAGAGAAAAAGAAATAATTGAAAAAAGATATGGCTTAAATAATTATGATGAAACAACACAAAAAGATATCGCAAAGAAATTAAATATTTCCCGTAGTTATGTTTCTAGAATAGAAAAAAGAGCACTTACTAAAATGCTCCGTGAATTTATAAAAAATAAATCTCAAATTTAAATACCTATTTGGTATTTTTTTCATAATTTTCTAAAAATGAATGATGTATTCCATTTTCATTATAAGATAATATGCAATTCAAATTAACATTATCAAGTGCTTTAAAAATATTATGTTCAACATTAGGATTTACTTTTTTTATTTCTTTAATTAATTCTTTTATTTCTTTTCTTTTACTTATATTTTCATTTTTACTTTTTTCTGTAAAACGACAAGCACAATTTAAAAATGATAAATTATTACTTTTAGCCCAACTAATAATATCTTCTTCTCTAACTAAATAAAGTGGTCTTATTAGCTCTAATCCTTCAAAATTTTCACTATGTAATTTAGGCATCATTGTTTTAACTTCAGAACCATAAAACATGGATAACAAAGTTGTTTCTATTACATCATTTATATGATGACCAAGTGCTATTTTATTACATCCTAAACTTTTAGCTTTACTATACAAAAATCCCCTTCTCATTCTTGCACATAAATAACATGGATTATCAGGACATTCTTTATCAGTAATTGCAAATATATCACTTTCAAAAATTTCTATTTTTACATTCATTCTTTTAGCATTATCAATTATTTTTTGGACATTTTCTTCATTATAGCCTGGATTCATTACAACATAATGAACATCAAAAGGAAATTTACCATGCTTTGATAATTCTTCCATACATTTAGCAAGTAAAAACGAATCTTTTCCTCCACTAATACAAACCATAATTTTATCATTTTCATTAATTAATTTATATTCTTGGACTGCTTTAATAAATTTGCTCCATATTTCCTTACGATATTTTTTAATTATACTTTTTTCTATTTCTTTATATTCTTCCATATACTTCACCTCAAAAATTATATCATTATATGTTTTTAATATTTTTTCTTTTAAAATAAATAAATGTTGGTATTATCATTAAAGTAAAATATATAAAACAAATTAAAATAGAAAAGTTAAGACTCGTTCCTTTTAATATAGGTGTTTTATTATATAAATAATCTGATAAATTCCAATTTAATGTTACAAAATATTTTAACCATTTTATATTAAAATAATAAACTGCTGAATTAATTATATCTGATGCAATATAAAAAGCTATACTAATTGCCATACTAACCCCAGTATTATTAACAAATGTACTAAAACAAAATGCAAATGTGCCAAGTATAATATACATTGGTAATCTTACTAAAATTGTAATAATAATATTTTTAAATAAACTTATTTCTTTTACAGTATGAGTAACATAGTTATATACAATAACACCACAATTTAATGATTTAGGTCCAAAGAATATTAATCCAACTATAAATTGTATAAAATATGTTGCAAATATCATAAATAAAATAAATAATATCATTGTTATAAATTTAGATAATAATATTTTAGTTCTAGTATATGGACGAGTAAGTAACATTTTAATTGTACCTTTATTAAATTCTTCACTTATAATTGAGCTTGCAATTAAACAAATAGCAATAATAATAAATAAATCACAGTTAGTAAAAATATTAAGCAACATCCCTCTTGCCGATATATCTTTTACTTCATTATAATTATGTTCAATTATATATTTACTTGTATAATATAATTTTTCATTAGTTTCATGATTTATTTTTTCCTCATAAGTCATTCTTTTAGTTTGTGCTTTCTGAATGTTATTATATGACATAACATAATCAGTTAAAGCTTCATTTAGCTTATTTTTACCATAAGGAATATTATATTTTATTCTTAATTCTAATTCTTTATATTCATTCATTTCTTTATAATCAGGAAATTCTTCTAAATGTTTCATATCTTCCATAGCATAATCTTGCCAATTACCATTTAGTTTTTCTTTAAATGAATCAAATTCATTATTTGCTTGTTCTAATTTTTTAGTATCTTTATCAATATATTTAATAGTATTTATTGTTGAAATATAATCATATGCTTCATTATCAACAATATAATATTGCCATGAATTTTTATCATAAGTATTTAAAAATTCATAATTTTCTATTTGATTCAAAAGATCAACATAAAGATATACATCTTTTTCTATATCAATATTTTTTAAATCTTCTTTTAATATTTCAATATAATTATCATGATAATTACTATTTTCAATGTCAACCTTTTTATTAATAAAATTAATAAATAGTGTATACATAAATAATATAATCAAAATTATCCAAATTCCTTTTTTCTTAAATATTTTAAAAAGTTCATTTTTTATTAAATTAATCAATTACATTACCTCCTGTTTTTTTTAAAAAAGCATCTTCTAATGTAATAGTTTCTTCCTTCAACATATATATTTTAACATTACATGTAACCAATTTTTTTACTATTTCAGGAATATTTTTTTTATTTTTATGAATTTTAATCATTTTTTTATTAATTACCTCAAAATCAATATCTTTTATTTTATTTATATCATCAACTTCTATAATATAAGATTCATCTATTTTTTTTAAATTAGTTAAATTATTATTTTCGACTATTTCTCCATTTTTTATAACAACTATTTTATTACAAAAACTTTCTAATTCTGATAAATTATGACTAGATACTATTATACCAACATTTTTTTTAAATGCTAAATCTTTTAATATTTCCCTTAATTCCTTTATTCCTTCTGGATCAAGTCCATTAGTTGGTTCATCTAATATAAGTAAATTAGGTTCATTCAATAAAGCAACTGCTATTCCTAATCTTTGTCTCATACCAAGTGAATATTTAGATACTTTATCATTTATACGATTATTTAATTTTACTAAATCAACTATTTCATATATTTTTTCTTTAGAAACATTTTTATAAAGATTACCAATTAATTTTAAATTTTCATATCCTGTTAAATACATATATAAATCAGGATTTTCAACAACACAACCCACTTTTTCAATTGCTTTTGCAAAATCTTTTTTAATATCATAACCATTAATATAAACATTTCCATTATCTATACTTTGCAATCCAAGAATAGTTTTTATTGTTGTTGTTTTACCTGCTCCATTTGGACCAATAAAACCCAAAATGTCGCCTTCATTAACTTCTAATGAAACATTTTTTAAAACTTGTTTTTTACCAAATTTTTTATTTATATTTTCACATTTTAAGATCATTTTTGCCTCCTCAAAAATTATATCATTTTTACTAAAACTATACAATATTATATTGTTTTTATACAAATGATTATGTTATAATTTTTCTATTAAAGGATGTATTGTATGAAAAAAATTTTTACCAAAAAAAATATAGCTTATTTTAATATTTTTTTAGCGCTATTGATAACATTTTTATTACTATTTACTAGTATTAATATCAAAAAAATTAACAAAACTAATTTATCAAATAATCCAAATGATTTAAATGATGATATGATTTCTATTTCTTTTGTTGGGGATTTAATTTTACTTGAGGATCAAGTAAAAGCAGGATATAATGATTCACATTATAATTTTAATAAAATGTTTAGTTATGCAAGTAAATACTTTGAAAAAACAGACTACACAATTGGTGTTTTAGAAGGACCTGTCGCGAATAGTACTTATTCAATAGGAAACTTTAATGATGGCAAAAATATATATTTAAATTATCCTAAAGAATTTATTGATAGTATAAAAGGTAGTGGCATTGATTTAGTTACAATTTCTAACAATCATATACTAGATAAAGAATTAAAAGGATTGAATGAAACAATTGAAAATCTAAAAGAAAGAAATATGGATTTTATAGGTTCTAAAGAAAGATATAAAATAGTAAATATTAAAAATTTAAAAGTTGGAATACTTGCATATACTTATGGTACAAACTATTATTCAGAAGAAAAACTATATAATTTAAATATAACAAATATGATTGTACCTAAAACAAGTTCTTTATTTGAACAAGTAAAAAATGATGTAATTAATGATTTTAATGAACTAAAAAAACAAAATGTTGATTTAATAATCGTTTTACCACACATGGGAAGTCAATTTGCTTTAAAGCAAAATGAAATGCAAAAAACATGGAATAAAATATTTGCAGATAATGGAGCATCTATTGTATTAGGTGATCACTCCCACTCTGTTCAACCACTTGAATATATAAATGATTGTTTTATTGTTAACTCTCCTGGAAACTTTGCTAATCAATACACTGATAATAATGGTGATGCAACTAGTATTGTTAATATTTATATTGATAAAAATACTAAAAAAGTTATTAATTCATCAATAATTCCTATGTTTACAAAAAGCGATGAAAAAGGATTCCATTATTCTATTCCTATTTATGATATTTTAAATAATATAGATATCTATAATAGTATGAGTAATGATGAATTAGAAAGAATTAAAAATATTCAAAAATTAATTACTAAAGTTATGCTTAATAAAGAAATAAGTACATTTGATATAGAAGAACAATATTATTTTTCTAAAGATGGTTATATACCAAACAAAATAAAAAAATTAAATATTACTAACGATTTAAAGAAGAAAAAATTATATCAAGAGTTATTACATTCCAAAAGCGTTTGTTTTATTGGTGACAGTATTACTGCTGGAAGTATTAATGGTGGACATGGGTGGTATGAACCATTAACGGCAAATTTTGATATAAATGTTAAGAAAGCTAGTTATGGTTCTTATACATCAAAATTATTATTAAAAAACAAACAAAACGAAATTAAAAATTGCACAAGTGATTTAAATGTTATTGCAATTGGTGCTAATGACATTAGATACAGAAATGAAAATTCAGCTATGACAAGTGATGAATATATAAATAATATTGATGAAATTATTAAATTAATTAACAATAAGAAAATTATCTTAATCGCACCATTCTATTCAATGAGTTATGATAAAGTAACTAATTTATCATTAAAAGAAAAAAATAAATTATATGAAGAATATACAAAAGCATTAGAAAATTATTCTAAAAAAAATAATTATTTATTTATAAATCCTAACCCAATTTTAGAAAAAACATTAAATAATAGTAATACTAGTTATTATTTAATTGATTATATTCATCCCAATCATACAGGATTATATTTATATAGTGAAGCTATACTTGAAGCAAGCAACTAAAAAAACCACAAAAGTGGTTTTTTATTTGACAAATAATCTTAATATATCATTAAATGTTATTACAACCATTAAAATCATTAATAAAACTAATCCTACTGCATGAATTATGTTTTCTACTTTTGGACTTACTGGTTTTTTTCTAATTGCCTCAATTATCATAAAGAATACTCTACCACCATCAAATGCTGGAAGTGGAAGTAAATTTATAAAGCCAACATTTACACAAATGTAACCAATTAAATAAACAACATTTATAAATCCATATTTAGCACTTTCACCAACTACTTGGTAAATACCTACAGGACCACTTAAACTCGTAAGTGATATTTTACCTGTTAATAAATAAAAACATGTATATACCATTTGATCTATTAAACTAGCAAAACTAACAAAAGCATAAATAACACCATGATATACATTACTGAAGAAATCTTTAATACTATTAACTTTAACACTTGTAGATTTGGTTTTTAAACCAATACCAAATTTATACTCTGAATCATCTGTTTTTTCAGAAACAATTTCATAGGTAACATTATTGTTATCATCTACTACTTCTTTTACTAAAGTTGGTTCAATAATAATATTTTCTTTTGTACCATCAGCATGTTTTACATCTAATGATAAATTTTTTCCACTATTAACCATTAATAGTAATAAAGTTTTATTACTTGACCAACTATTTTTGCCATTTACTTTTAATATTTGATCACCTACTTGAAGGTTAGAAGAACTTACTTTAAAATTCTCACCAATACTACCAACATAAGCTTTTTGATCATCAGTTCCTGTTATCATTCCAACTATAAAAAATATTACTAAAGCAAGTAAAAAATTAAATAATACACCAGCAGATACAGTTAAAAATCTTTGTATCCAAGTTTTACTTTGCATTCTTTTATCTTCTGGTATATCTTCATCTAAATCAACTGCTTCCCCAGCCATTTGAACAAAACCACCGATTGGAAATAATCTTATGGCATATGTAGTTTCATCATTTTTACGATTAAACTTCCATAATACAGGTCCCATTCCTAATGAAAATTCATAGCAATATATTCCTGCTTTTTTAGCGAACAAAAAATGTCCTAATTCATGAATAAATACTGTTACACCAAGTACTAAAATAAAACATAATAATGTAATTATTGTTGACATTTGAATCCTCCTCTATACTCTTTCTAATTATACACCATATTAAAACAAAAGGAAACACTTTTTTTAGTTAGCAAGTTCTTTTGAATATCCATTTGTTATATAATCATCACATTTAATAAATGGTTTATATGTTGTCTTATCGACAATTACATAGCCATCACATTTATTTGTATAATATCCTACTTCTCTTAATGTATTAGAGCTAATAACTATTTTTTCACCAGTTTCATTTTTTTCAATATACTTTTTAGCACTATTTTCAAGTTCTAATTCTATTTTATGATAATAACTAGGTTTATTTTCATTTACAATATATTTGCCCATAAATGATTTTGTTAAAATATATACTGATAAAAAAGCAGCAAAAGCAAAAAAAATAATTACAAATATTTCTACACCTAGAGTCATTCCTTTTTGATTCATATTTTCTCCTAAAATAAATTTATATTTTTTATATCATCTTTAAATCTATATAATTTAGCTGGTCTTCCATTCAAAGAATCACTATATTCACCAGTTTCTTCAATCATATCAAGTTTTATAAACCTTTTACGAAAATTTCTTCGATCAATATTTAAATTAAATAATTTTTCATATACTTTTTGTATTTCGGGTAATGTAAAATCACTTGGAAACATCAGTTTTAAAGCACTTGAATTAGAAAGTTTCTGTTTTAAAGACTTAATTGAATTATTAATAATAATTTCATGATCATACATAAGTTTTGGCAGTTCATCAATAGAAAACCATTCTGATTGAACATTTTCAACAGGAATTCTTTTTAAACTAGCTGTAACTGAATCAATAATTGAAATAAAATTAACAGCAATTCTCCTTTTATCAGCAATTCTATTTATATCACTAAAAGTATGACTTTGTTCAATACTTAAATTAATAAAACCAAGTTCATCATATACAACATCAGTAATATTATTTTCAAGTGATTCTTCAGGTTTTAAAAGACTACCTGGTAAATGCCAATAACCTTTATATGGTTCTTCAACATTTTTAATTAATAAAATTTTTATTTTTCCTTGATCAATCGTATAAATACTAATCAGGGATTCTATTTCGGTATTCATATATACTCCTTTGTGTCCGAGGGACAATATTTAGTATATAAAATTACAATCTGTTTGTCAACTTTTTTCAAATTCCAACTTTACATTTATCATTTGTTTTGGAGTATCTATCGTTTCATTTGTTTCACTATCTATTTCTGGAGCAACAGTATTTAAATTTTCAACATAAAATACAATTTGTTCCTTCATTGTTTCCTTATAATTTATAATTCCATCAAATTCATTTGCAAGTTCATAAAAACAATTTTCATCTTTATATAATTTAACACCTTCAGGGATATTCGATACCTCGACTTTATATTTAATATCTGTTGTACTACCAGAAGCATCAATATTTATTTCTATTTTTTTATCATCAATACTAAAATCTTTATTATTTTTATTCCAGCCTTCAATTTTAGCGATCATTTTAACTTCTTTTTTAAGGTCCTTTACTGGTTCTTCTTCTTGAACTCTACAATATGTTGTTCCTGCCATAAAAACAAGCACAAAAGTTACCATAAAACTTGCAACTATATACATAAAACCATCTGTTTTTTTTCTATACATATCTTACACCTCATAAATATTATATA
Source organism: uncultured Bacilli bacterium (assembly GCA_934179675.1). Taxonomy (GTDB): domain Bacteria; phylum Bacillota_I; class Bacilli_A; order RF39; family UBA660; genus CAG-884. The sequence continues at coordinate 10,848 of CAKPQS010000012.1, read as the reverse complement.
ACATTTACTCCCCTTTTTCTAGTACTTCTTTAATAAATGCAACAATTTTTTCAAACTCCATTTTTCTTGATGCTTTAATTAATATAACTTTATTATTAAAATTAATATTTTTTATTTTTTTAAAAAATTCTTCTTTTGTTTTATAATTATTTTTATATTTATAAAAATTACCTATAGTATATAATTCATATTTTTTTGCACGTTTCAATATTTTTTTATGAATTTCATCAGTTTTGTTACCAAGTTCATATATATCACCTAAAATTAACATCTTTTTTTTATGATATTGTTTTAAAGAATTAATACTAGATATAATCGATTCATAGGAAGCATTATATGTATCATCAATTAGTATAGTATTTTTTATTTTATAAATGTTTTGTCTATGTAAAGGAAATTTATAATTTTTAATAGCTAATTTAATTTTATTAATTGGAACATTAAATAATAATCCTATATAAAAAGCTAAAGCCACATTCATAATTAAATCTTTATTCAAACTATTAAATTCTAATTTAATGTTATTTGTTTTAAAAGAAATATTATTTTTAATTTTAATATTTTTTATTTTGAAATTTTTTTGACCAACTTTATAAATATTATTACCATTCATTTTATTTAAAAACTTATCTTTTCCATTTACAAAAGCAATAATATCATTTGTTATATAATTAGTTTTTTCTTTAAAAATATTATGAATACTTCCAAAATTACCAATATGACTTGTTCCTATTTTTGTAACTACTGCTACATCAGGTTTTACAATTTGAGCTATTTCATCTATTTCACCCAAATGATTACTTCCTGATTCAATAATTAATATTTTTTCATCTTTTAAAGAAAGTAATGTTTCTGATATACCTAAAATATTATTTTTTGAATCAATAGTTTTTTTACATTTATAACTCATACTTAATATATCATAAATTAAATCTTTAGTTGTTGTTTTACCAACAGAACCAGTTATCATAATAGTAGGAATATAATTTTTATTTTTATAATAAGACGCTAGTAAACTATATGCTATAATAGTATTTTTTACCTTAATACATGACATGTTAAATATATTTTCTTCATCATCATTTATAACAATAATAGCAGGTATTTTTTTCATATTTTTAATATATTTATATGCATTATCATGTTCAAATTTAAAAATAAATAATAAACTATTACGATCAACTTTTCTTGTATCTGTTTGAATATTACTATATTCTTTTTTATTTATATTTATTATTTTTCCATTTATTATATTGTTTAAATCATATATATTCATTATATCACCATTATATTTTATGATAATCAAAAAAAATTGGACTTCAATTTGTTTATTTTTTTAATGTGTGCTATTATTTATCAAGGGGGGTTTTATGGAAAAATCAATTAATGATTTGCTTGCAAATCAAAATAATATAAATGATAAAAATTTAAAAAATTTATACAAAAAAGAAGACTATGAAAAATTACAAAAAGATGTACTTGATGTTTTAAAGAAAAACAAAGATTGTTCATTAACAGAACTTTATGAAAAATTATATGAAAAATCAGGAATTGAAGATCTTATAAAAGACTTTTTCCTAGAAAAGAAACTAGCACCCGGTGCAGTTATTAGTTACGGTACTAAAAACTTTGAAGAAAATATTGTTGTTGGAAATAAGCAAGAAGTTAAACTTAAAAATAATAAACTTGTTCCAGAAAAAAAAGAAATGGAATATGATACAATATTTGATTTAGCATCTTGTACTAAACTTTTTACAGGGATTGCAACTATACAATTAATATCCAAAAATGAAATTAAATTAAATGATAAAGTTAATAAATTTTTACCAGACTTTAAAAATATTGGTAATTTAACAATATATGATTTATTGACATTTTATCCATTAGAAACTGAAAAAAGAATTGATAAATGTAAAGATTATGGTGAAGCATATGATGCTTTATTAAATATGGTACCAAAAAATATAAGTATTAATTCTAGAAGATATAACGATTTTTCTTCAATAGTTTTAAAATATATTATTGAAAAAGTAACAAACATTAGTTTTTACGAATATATTAAAATGAATATTTTAGATATTTTAAATATGAATGATACTTTCGTAAAAGTACCTAATCCTGAAAGATGTGCGAATTTTAATTATGATGGAAGAATATATAATAACCAAACATTAATTAGAACAAATGCTGATCTTGGTATTGCATCAGATGAAAAAGCAGTAATATTAGGACAAAACATTGGTAATTTAAGTGGTCATGCTGGACTTTTTTCAACATCTGCTGATATGATAAAATTAGCTCGTGGTTTAATCGATAATAAAGTTTTAGATAAAAATCATCTTAATTTAATGACTAAAAATCATACTGGATTTTTATATAAAGATAGTTTAGATAACATTAAATCAACGCAATATTATGGATTGCTTTGCTATACAAAAAATCCAATTTTAAAAAATAGCGAAGTATATCATGCATTAAGTTCTAAATCATTTGCATCAGCTGGTTGGACAGGAACACATTTAACAGTTGATCCTATAAATAAAATTAACGTCTGTCTTTTAAGTAATAGATGTCATAATCGAATAACATATATTGATAAAAACATCAAAAATAATTTTATTAAAGATCATGCTAATAAAATAACATTAGCAGATAACTGTTCAATGATTGATGCTAGTAATTATTCAAGTGCCAGAGATATCATTTTACATAAATGTACACAGCTTGCTTTAGAATATAAAATACTAGAAGATACAATTAACCTTGATAAAAATAATAATATTATCATTTATAAAACAAAAATTCTACAAAAGTAGAATTTTTTTAATATAATATTTTATATAAATTGTTATCATTTAAATATTTTTCATAGTCTTTAGGAATTGTAATCGTATTTACATCACCATCTGATACATATTTTAAATCTTTTAAAATACTGTTAAATACCATATCAATATCAAATTCCTTACCATTATTATCATAAGCTCTACATCTTTTAATAAAATCTTTATTAAAATTTTTAGAAAAAGGAGATGTATCAGGTTCCCAACCTACCCTTAAAGTTGTAATAGTATCATATACTTTACCATTAAAATTTGCTTTTTTAATATGACTAAAATTTTTATGAGTTGATAAATATGGTGTACCAAAAGGAAGCGCAACAATATTTACATATTTATCTTTAATTATTTTTTCTAATTCATTATAAACATAACCAACAACATATTCTGTTTCTTCCTCATTAATATTATTCATATTATTATGATCTTTTGTATGATTACCAACATCATAACCATTATCAACCAAAAAATTTAATATTTTTTCATTATATTCACTCTGATTAAAAAGTGCTGATGTTACAAAAAATGTAGCAGTTACATTAAAATCAGGATACTTTTTTTTAAATTCTTCAAGAATACCAACAGCACTATTAGGATCAATTATTATATTACCATTTTCATCTAATCCTGTTACTTTGATATTATCGGCATTACCATCATCAAATGTTAAAACAATAGGACTTTTACCATACTCAACATCTATTTTACCATTAACATAATCAATTAATCTAATCATTCTATAACCATTTTGATAATAAAACTCTAAATCTTTTCTAAAAGCATTACTCGTTCTATTATAACCATCAGGATCAACATTACCACCAGTATATTCATTATCATCTATATTAACAATATGGTGATACATCATAACAGGAATTCTTCCTAATTCATTAATATCATCTTTTTTTAACTTTTCTTTATCAATATATTTATTTATTGTAACATTTAAAGTATCATTTGCTTTTATTTCTGTTCCTTCTTTAATATCTTGTTCACTAACACCTTTATTAGAATCACTATAAACATAATTAATGTTCAATCTTAATTTATTTTTAGCAGCATAATCTTTAACTTCTTCTTCATTCTTGCCTATTAAAGAAATCATATACAAAGGATCGTCTTTAGGAACATCCTTTTTATTTATAACAACTAACATAATACCAATATATATAATAAGAAGTACTATTAAATTTCTTAAAACATTCTTTTTTATTTTTCTTTTTTTCACACTACCACCTATTATTATTTTACCTCTAAATAAAATTTTATTCAATAATTTAATTAAAAACTATTGTAAATGAAAACAAATATGATATAATTATTAACGAAAGAAAGAGGTAGATTATGAAAGTTGTAAAGAAAAGATTACCAGAAGGCGTAAAAAAACAATTTATTACTAAAATCGGTAAAAAAGTTAAAGTATTAAATACATTATATTTAAAGAAGAACAAATAGTTCTTCTTATTTTTTTTGTAAACTCAATTTTTTGCCATTTTTTAAATCGTTTTCTCTTAAAATAATTGAAAAAATATTATATCCAAGTTTTAAAGTATCATGTCTTAAAACATTATTTTCTAAAATAGCAAAATCATCACTTAATATTTTAGTACCATTTTTCCTTATTTCTTTTGTATCTAAAATAACAGGATCTTTTTGTTCTAAATTAGCATATTTTAAAGCTACATTTTTATCAATACTACCTTTATTAGCAATTACAATATCAATTTTTCTTTTACCCAAATAACTATTTAAAGCATTTAAATGATCACTTACCTTAAAATCATCTGTTTCACCAGGTTGTGTCATCAAATTACAAGTATAAACTATTTTAGCATGACTATTATCTATTTCTTTAATTATATCATTATTTATTAAATTAGGAATTATACTTGTATATAAACTTCCCATACTTAAAACAATTAAATCAGCTTCTCTTATAGAATTTATAACATTATCATTAATTTTAGCATCATTTTTATAAAAAACTTTTTTTATTTTTTTACTAGATTCAGTTATTAAATGTTCCCCTTCAACAATACTACCATCAGTCATTTCTGCCATTAAAATAACATTATCCTCTGTTAAAGGCAATACTTTTCCTTTTAAATTTAAAACCTTTCCTAAAGCCTCTATACCATCTGACATATTACCTGTTATATTAGTTGCAGCTGTTAAAAGTAAATTACCAACAGTATGACCATTTAAATCACTAGTTGTATTAAAACGATAATTCAAAAGCTCCTCAACAAGTGGTTCTGTTTCTGAAAGTGCAACTAAAATTCTTCTAATATCACCAACAGCCGGAATGTGAAATTCATTTCTTAACCTACCAGTACTTTTACCATCATCGCAAACAGATACAACTGTTGTTATATCAAGTGGAAATAATTTTAATCCCTTAATTAAATGAGACATACCTGTTCCACCACCTAATACTACTACTTTATTATTCATAAACATCTCCTATTAAAATATATTTTATAAGTCACCTTTTCATTCTTTAGATTATTTTATCATATCTAAAAATTAAAAACAATAAGCAATTAATAAAGTTTTTATGAATATAATTTAAAAGGAGATCATTATGTATATAATAACTAAATCATTTATGGCAGTTTTAATAGGTTTTATTTTATCAATCATAACTGGTTATATATTAATACCCATATTAAAAAAATTAAAAGCTAATCAAAATATTAGTAGATATTTGGAAAAAGAACATAAAAGTAAAAATCATACACCAACTATTGGTGGATTAATATTTATAATTCCAACGATTATAACAACTATATTACTCATAATATTAAAAAAAATAGAACTAAATTATTCATTAATTATTGTAATATTTACATTTTTAGCATACTCATTAATAGGCTTCATTGATGATTATTTAAAAATAAAAAGAGAAAATAATGATGGTTTAACAGAAAATCAAAAATTAATACTTCAAATAATAGTAGCTTTAGTATTTTTCTTTCTTTTCTTAAAAGCAGGAAACGAACCACTACTATGGATTCATGCCATTGGTTTTAAAAAAAATATAGGTTTTTTTTACGGTATATTCATTCTGCTTGTCTTATTAGCAACAACAAACGCTGTTAATTTAACAGATGGTTTAGATGGTTTAGCAGCAGGATTAGGAATAATCTCAATATCAACTTTTGGCATAATAACATGGAATACGGATTGGCTAAATGGTTATGACACAATTGCCTTATTTCTATTTATTTTAGTAGGATCATTAATTGGTTTTCTAACATTTAACATAAATCCAGCTAAAGTATTTATGGGTGATACAGGATCCCTCGCACTAGGAAGTATTCTAGCAACCATTGCCATTTTAACAAGACATGAATTATTACTTATAGTAATTGGTATCGTATTTGTAATTGAAATGCTTACAACTATTATTCAAAGAATATATTATAAAATAACTAAAAAGAGATTATTTCTTATGACACCAATACATCATACATTTGAAAAAAAAGGTATGAATGAACGAGATATAGTTAAATTATTTTGGTGTATAGGATTTGTTGCTAGTTTAATTGCTTTAATATATGGAGTATGGCTATGAATAAAAAAATATTATTATATTGTTTATTATTAAATATAATTGGTTTAGTAATGATTTATTCATCATCTTCTATATGGGCTAAATATAAATTCAATGATAGTTTTAGATATTTAAAATATCAAGGATTATTTATGATAGTAGGCTTAATTATAATTAAAATTATTACCAAAATTGATATTAATTTTATAAAGAAAAAAGCAAATATTCTATTATTTATTTGCTTAACTTTAATAATATTAGTATTAATACCAGGAATTGGCAAAGTTAGAAATGGATCAAGATCATGGTTTGGCATAGGATCTCTTGGAATTCAGCCAAGCGAGTTTATAAAAATATCTTTAATTATTTTTACTTCTAAATATTTAGAAAAAAACAAAAAAGAAATAAAAAATATTAAAAATGGCGTCTTTCCAATTCTATTATTAACTTTAATTATTTTTGGATTAATAATGCTAGAACCAGATTTAGGAACAGGTACAATTATTACAGTTACAATCATTGCCATGTTATTTGTAAGTGGTGTAAAAATAAGTTTTTTTACATTTATAGGAATACTTGGATTATTAGGAATTGCTATTTTAATTATTATTGCACCATATAGAGTAAATAGAATTTTATCCTTTATAAATCCATGGAAAGATCCATTAGGAACAGGATTTCAAATAATTCAATCATTATATGCAATTGGCCCTGGTTCATTATTCGGTCTTGGTTTAGGTAAGTCAAGACAAAAACATTTTTATTTACCAGAGCCACAAACTGATTTTATTTTTTCCATTATAACTGAAGAATTAGGTTTTATTGGTGGATCATTTGTCGTTATCCTATTTGCACTTTTAACATATGAAGGATTTAAATTATCAAGAAAAAGTAATGATTTATTTCAAAAATACTTATCATTTGGTCTTACATTTTCTTTAGCATTTCAATCATCACTTAACCTAATGGTAGTTGTAGGTTTAATACCTGTAACCGGTGTTACTTTACCATTTTTAAGTTATGGTGGATCAAGTTTATTAATTAGTATGACATCAATTGGAATATTGTTAAATATAAGTAAGAATTAAAAAACAGAATGATTTTTTGTTATTTTTAATTCTTTTATTTTAGCTTCTAAATTCGCAACGATTTTCGGAGAAGCATCAATACCCATTTGTTGATCAATTCTATGGAAATCACTACCAACAGTTTCTATAAATTTTAACTTTTTGGCAATTGCAATATAATTATTTGTTTGATTTTCAGAATATCGACGTCTATTACCATTAACTTCAATGCCAGATAAACCATATTCAGCAAGTTCTTTACATATATTTACCAAGTTGTTTTTTTTTGTATTAACAGTCATTGGATGTGCAAGAACAGTTATACCATTACAAGAATCAATTAATTCAATAGCAGTTCTTGTATCAATTTTTTCTGTTTTTATAAAATATTTACCTTGAGGACCTAAATATCTTTTATAAGACTCATCTATACTTTTGGTAATACCAAGTTCCATTAATGTTCTTGCAATATCAGTTTTAACAATTATAATATTTTTATTATATTTAAATACATTTGAATTAGATTCAACTTGTTCTTTCTTTTTTTTATGAAATTCAAATGTACTTTCTATAACATCATTTTCATCAATTTTTATATTATCCTTTTCTAATAATTTTATAATATCAAAAACTATATTCTCATTATTTTTTTTTATTTTATCAAATTCATCCTCTATTTTTTTAAAATTATCCATTCCATATCCTAAAATATGAGCTCCTGATAATTTAACATTCATTTCAATAGCCGGAATTATTTTAATATCATTTATTCTTTTATATCCTTCTAAACCAATTACTGTTTCATGATCAGCAATTGCAATAGTTTTAACATTCCTTTTTTTTGCTTCGTTCAAAAGATTAGCAATATCAAGTACACCATCCGAATATGTGGAATGTACATGTAAATCTATTTTTTCCATAATTTCTCCTACAATTATATGATATCATTTTCATATAAAAAAAAGCAAGAAAAAAAAGGACATTATCTAGAAAAACGTCCTCTTGAAAAATCTAAAATTTTTGTTGGATTAAATGAATTAGCATTAAATCCATAAGTACTTGTAGAATATGATCCACCGGAAACTGCAAAATGCAAATGTGTTCCATTAGTACACCAATCATAGCCACCTTTTAATTTACCTGTTCTTGTAGTTGCACTTGTTGAATCACCACCAACACGACCTATTTCAATTGTTGGACCAACTATATCTCCTTTACTAACACTTATTGATAATAAGTGCATATAAGCTGTTGTATATACAACGCCATTTACTTTATGTTCAACAAATACTTGATTTCCTCCACAACTACTTCTATAAACTATTCTTGTTACCATACCAGGTGCTGCTGCATAAACACTTGTTCCTTCAGGTATTCCGCCTAAATCAATTCCATAATGTGCCCCTGTACTAACAACAACACCATTTGAAACAACAACACCTCTATTGCTAGAATAATTACTTGTAACCCAACCACTAAGTAATGGGTAAACCCAACCTTTTGAATTTGGTACAGCTTTACACAATCTTATATCTTGATTAGGTGAACATCCCATTTCAGTATAAGTTTTTATTTCTTCTTTGATATATTCTATGTCTTCTTCTATTGATGTTCCTTCTTCTCTTATTGATTCACTTCTTAAAGCTAATGTCAATAATTTATCTTCATAATTAGCTTTTTCTTGTTGTAAACTTTTTGTTTTTTCTTTTAATTCAATTTTACTATTTTCTAAATCTGTTATCATTTGTTTTAATTCTTTAGAAAGTTCATCATTATATTCTGTTAATTGTTTTACTATGGAGTATCTATAGATAAATTCTGTATATGTTTTGGCATCAAATAAATATTCTAAATATACATTTTCATTTGATGAAACTTGAAAATATTTTAATAGTTCATCTGTTTCATCTTTTTTTTCATCAATTTCTTTTTCGTTTAATTCTATTTTTTTATTTGCTTTTTCTATAGAATTTTGAGCTTCTGCTATATTGTTTGTAATTGTATTAATTTCGTTATTGATGCTTTCTATTTCTTCTTTATTTAATTTTGATTGATTTTTTGATTCAGCTAATTTACTTTCCAATGTACTTAATTCTTTTTTCATGTCATTGATTGTTTTAGCTTTAATGTTTAGTGGCAATATTAATAAAAATAATATTAATAATATTTTCTTTTTCATTTTACACCTACCTTGATATAATTTTAGCATTTTTTTTAAAATTAATCAATCCCTTATAATTTTATAAAATTTTTTAAATATACCTATTTTTTCAAATATATGTTTTTAATTACCTACCATTAATTTTATAGTACTTCCTTCTATTATTCTTGTTCCTGATTTGGGTGACATATATATTACTTTATTTCCCGTTCCAGAATATTCAACTTTAAAAGGCTTTAACATTTTAATAGCGTCATTTACATCCATTCCTACAACATCATTTAATGTATAAGCTTTTTTATCATTCCAATTATATTTTTTTTCTAACCCTCCTTTGGCTTTAATATTTAAAGCACTGATAGAATCTAAAAGAACTTCTCTAGCAATAGGAGCCGATACAGTACCACCATATTGAACAATACCTTTTGGATGATCTACCGCAATATAAACTATTACTTCTGGATCATCAGCCGGTAAAAAACCTATAAAAGAAACAATATAATTTCCAACCATATATACACCATTTTTTACCTTTTGAGCTGTTCCTGTTTTTCCACCTACACGATAATTTTCAATATATGCATTTCTTCCTGTTCCATTAGCAACTACGCTTTCTAAAGCATATCTTACTTTACTACTTGTTTCCTCTGATATAACTTTTCTTATTATAGTTGGTTTATTTTCTTTTATAACAGTATTAGTAACAGGTTCATTCAATGATTTTACAATATAAGGTTTCATAAGATATCCACCATTAATTGCTGCAGATACTGCTACAATTTGTTGTATAGGTGTGACACTTACACCCTGACCAAATGATGTTGTAGCAAGCTCTAAATCACCAACTTTATCCAAATTAAATAATATACCATTTTCTTCTCCATTTAAATCAATACCTGTTTTAGAACCAAATCCAAATTTTTTTATATAGTTAAATAACTTTTCTTTGCCTAATTTAAAACCTAAACTAACAAATCCTGTATTGCAAGAATTCTCAACTACTTGTAAATACGTTTCAGCACCATGTCCTCCAGCCTTCCAACATCTAATTCTTGCACCTGATATATTCACACCACCAGTATCATAAAATGTATCTTTATTTAAATCAACCAAACCTTCTTCTAAAACAGAAGCTAAAGTAATAATTTTGAAAGTAACCCCCGAAAACGATAACTAAACAAAACAAAAAAAAGACTAGATTACCATATATAATTTATATACGAT
>CAKPQS010000011.1 GCA_934179675.1 uncultured Bacilli bacterium | reverse complement strand
ATAAGGATTAGATTTTATCTATTGCCTTTCATTTGCGAGGTTATATCTTTGTAAAGGTACTGAGGGCATCGCCTCTACTTTTTTAATATTATTTATTTCTTTTTAATTTTTTTCAAGAGTTTTTATCCTTCTTTTTAACTTTTTTTCTTCTTCAGCTTCATCAGGGTTCAAATAGAATTTGTAAATATTTTGAAATCTTAATTTAGAATCATTTAAAGCTTCATTATACTCAAATATTGTATAATTCAATTTTTTTCTTCACTATATTTTTCATTCATGCTTCTTGATCCTTCTTTTATAATTAGTCTATATACATATATTTTTTTCAATACTTCAAATAAGATAGAACTTATTATTCTATCTTGCTTATCTTACTACAATATTAATTGTTTTTTTATATACGACTATTAACTTAATAATTTGCTTATATGAATATTTGCCTTTATATTCAACATTCACAAAATACCATCAACCATTAACTTTCTATAAAATATTATTTTATTACTACTTTTTTCGTCTTTTTGAATATATACATATATTAGCACACTTTTTTTAGATAAGCAAGTATTTAAGAAAAAATCATTTTTGTATTAATATAAATATATACTTATCTTTAATAATGAATAATTATTTCATTTTAATATATTAAATTTTTAATTTAAAATTTATTTTTTTAAATTAAATAAAATTATAAATCTGAATTAATTATATTATACAAACATATAATTAATTAGGTGAAAAAATGAATTATTTAAAAAAAATAGGTATTGTTTTAGGTATCAGTTTAACTATAACACTTATACTAACATTTATTAATACTTTATTTAATTATATAGAACTATATAGTTATAATATATATACTATTATTGAATTTATAATTATTTTAATAGGATCATTAGTATCAGGATTTATAGTGGGCAAAAAGTCTTATAAAAAAGGATGGCTTGAAGGATTAAAATTAAGTATAATAATTATTATTTTATTAATTATATTTAATTTAATATTTGGTTTTATATTCAATATAAAAATAATAATATTTTATTTAATTATAATAAGTTCCAATATTATAGGTAGTATGTTTGGAATTCAAAAAAAAGACTAAATTTTACTTATAACTTTTAGTCTTTTTATTATTTTCTTTTCAATTCTTGAAATATATGATTGACTTATATTTAAAAGTTCAGCAACATCTTTTTGAGTCATTTCTTTATTTCCATATAAACCATATCTTAAAACCATTATTTTTTTATCACGACCCTTTAATTTGGATATTTCCTCATATAATGCTTTACGATCATTTTCATCTTCAATACCTTTAGTAACAATATCATTATCTGTTCCTAATATATCTTCTAAATGAAGTTCATTTCCTTCAGCATCATAACTTAAACTGTCCTCTAAACTAATTTCCCCTTTTCTTCTTTTATTCTTTCTCAAAAACATTAAAATCTCATTATCAATACATCTTGATGCATAAGTAGCAAGCTTAATATTTTTATCTAGTTTATATGTATTAACACCCTTTATTAAACCTATCGTACCAATACTAACTAAATCTTCCAAATCTATCCCTGTATTTTCATATTTTTTAGACAAAAAAACAACAAGCCTCAAATTATGCTCAATTAATTTACTTTTAGCATCATTATCACCATCCATATTTAATAAAACAAGTCTTTCTTCTTCTTCTTTTTTTAAAGGCTCTGGCAATTTATCAGTACTACCAATAAAATATATTCCTTCACTTTTAAATACTTTTAATATAATACTTATTATTTTTTTTAACATATTCCCTCCAATTTATTATTTAATAAGCAATCTACACCATCTATATCAATCTTAAAACTTGTTCCTACATATACATCATATGTTCTATTTTTGTATATTAATTTACCTTTAACACATTTTAAAGTACCTTGTCCTAGTATTACTGAACAAGGAACAATAATATTTTTTTTAGAATTAATTTTTTTATTTATTAAAATAATAGGTTTATAAAAGTATGGATCAATTAAATTATTACCTGTATCCATAAATCCATTTAATTCATATGTTTTATTTTCAATTTCTAATTTAACTTTATATATATTATTATGAATTTGTTTGAATAATTTTGTTTCTTTTATGTATATATATAGTATTATTGGTGATGAAATAAATAAGAATATATAATTAATACTTAAACCTTTAAAATAAAATACTAATCCTGTATTTTTATAAGAAAAGGTAATACTTAAAAAATATAAAAAGCCTCCTAATATAATACTAATAGTATATAAAAATAACATATTTTTTAAAAAATATTTTATATTTTTATATCCAAAGCTTATTAATAGCATTAATAAACTTATAAATATTTTTAATAAGAATAATTGTAAATTTGTTATTTTAATAAACAAAAATAGAATACTTAAACTACCTACAAATGCTCCTAATAATAATTTATAAAATTTAGCATTTCTTTTTAATACTACTGATGTTGTTAAAAGAATTAGTAAATCAAAAGAAAAATTAATAAATAAAACAACATCAATATATATTTTCATATTTCATCACCAAAATGATTATATAATATAAATATTAAAAAAAATGTCATTTTAAAAGAAAGCCGTAACCATACGAGCTTTCATGTACTAAATGTACAATATATTATATTCTTTTGTATTAAAAAAAGTCCTTTAAAGGACTTTTTCTTACATTTTTTCCATCATTGTATTAATTTTATTCATAATTGGTACTTTATATTTTTGATATGCAAGAACAGCACCAGCACCAATTGACATTAATACTAAATTTTTCATAGATTTCAAATTATTCACCTTCCAAAAAAATGTAGTACTAGTACATTATTTATTTTAACCATTTTATTTAAAAAAATTCAATAATTAAATTTTTTAAATTAGTTTTTCTTTCTGTACTATAATTTGAAGAAACTGCTAATTTGAATGCATCTTCTTCACCTAATAATATTAATTTCTTTTTAGCTCGTGTTACACCTGTATATATTAATTTTCTGTATAACATTCTTCCATAAGATTTGGTAACTGGTATTATAACAAATTCAAATTCTCCTCCTTGAGATTTATGAATAGATATAGCAAATCCATGTTTTATTTTAATTAAATCTTTAGGTAGATATTTTACGATATTACCATCATAATCAACATATATTTCAGTTTTCCCTGATTCACTAAATGGTGGATGAATTATATCTGATAATATTCCAATGTCGCCATTAAAGACATTTTCTTCGGGCATATTAACTAGTTCTAATATTTTATCATTTACACGATATGTTATATTAGATATTGTTATTTCTTTTTTATTTTCATTTGCTGGATTAAATATATTTTGTAAGATTATATTTAAATTATCAATTCCATTTTCGCCTTTATACATAGGAGCCATAATTTGAACTCTTTTATAATCATATCCATGTTTTATTAGGTCATTACATATATTTTTTATCGATGCTTTAATACAATTAGAAGGACATTTTAAAAAGCGATAATCAATGTAATCTTTAAATGTATTTGCACTTATATTATTTTCTTTTATTTCTTTAGCAAGTAAATTAATATAAGAATCTGAATTTTGTCTATATAAATATTCTAATTTAATTGTTTTTATTTTTTTGCTTTCAATTAAATCTTTTAATATTAATCCTGGTCCAACAGATGGTAATTGATCATAATCACCTACTAATATTAATTTTATATTATCTGTTAAACCACTTAATAAACTACTAAATAAATTAATATCTATCATACTTGTTTCATCAACTATTATTAACTTACTTTTATCTTTATTATTTTCACATATTCCAAATGTATTATTTTCTTTATTCCATTTTAAAAATCGATGGATTGTAGATGCTGGGTAAAGCGTTGTTTCACACATTCTTTTACTAGCTCTACCTGTTGGTGCTAGTAAAGCTAAATCTCTTATTAATTCATCATATGATAATTTTTTTAGTCTTTTATAAAGAACAACAATTGCTTTAATTATAGTTGTTTTCCCTGTTCCTGGTCCTCCTGTTATGATAGTTAAATTTTCTGTTAAAGCATTTTTGATAGCTTCTTTTTGTAATTCATTATATTTTATACCATTTTCTACTTCTAAATATTCTATTTCATGATCTATTTTTTTAAAAATGGTTTTTTCTTTTTGGTTTATTTTTTTTAATTTATTTACGATATTTTTTTCGTTTATATACATATCTTTTAGATAATATTTATCGTCTATTATTTCAATATAATTTTCATTTTTTAATTCTTCAAAAATACTATCAAATATATCTATATCAATATCTAATTTTAAGTATGTAAATACACTTTCTATTATTTCATCTTTATCTAAATATGTATCACCATTTGTATATATTAAATTATTCATCATATAGTATGTACATGCTTTTATTCTTCTTTCATCATTTAATGGAATATTTAATTTTTCTTTCAAATAATCTACTTTTAAGAATGTTATATCTTCATCTATAATACTATATATATTATTTTCTATAATTGGTATTGTATTTGTTTTATATTTATTGTATATAGTTAAAGCATCTTTCATATTAAAACCTAAATCACATAAATAAACAATATCTTCATGTGATTCGGTGTTATTTTTTAGTGTTTCATATATTTTATCTGCTTTTATTTTAGATATTTTAGGTATATTATATAATACTTCTTTATTGTTTAGTATTTTATTTATAGCGTCTAGGCCTAATTTATCTACAATTAAGGTTGCTAGTTTCTCACCGACACCTATAAACATTTCTCCTGATAAAAATGTAATTAATCCTTCTTTATCATTAGGCATTATTTTTTCATATTTTTTGACATCAAATTGAAAACCATATTTAGGGTGTTCTAATGATTCACCATACATTATATAGTTTTCATCTTCTTTTAAGTCATCAAAATAACCTGTTATGGTTATTGTTTTTCCTATATAATCTTCTACTTCTTCATCATTTGTTTCTTTTACTTTAAATAGCCCTATTGTATATCCTTTATCAGATTTATAGAATGCTTTTTTAAATATTCCTTTTATGTAATTATTCATTTTTTTCACCAATACAATATGGATATTTTATATTGGTAATTTTGGTTTTAATTATTTGATGAAGTTTATTTTCATTTCCTATACATTTTACTAATGCATAATCTCCTGTATGTCCTATTAAATAATTATCTTTATATACTTCTGGTAAGAATTCTACTTCTTTATTTAAGTGTTTATTTAAAAAATTATTTTCTAATTTTAGTGATAATTCAAGTAATTTATGTACTCTTTCTTTTTTGATGTTGTTGTCTAAATCTTTTAGTAATGCTGATGGTGTACCTTCTCTTTTAGAGTATGGAAATACATGTACTTTCCCAAATTCTAATTTTTCAATATTTTTTAATGTTTCTTTAAAGTCTTCTTCTGTTTCTGTCGGATATCCTACTATTACATCAGTTGTTATATTCATATTTGGTCTTATTTTTTTGATTTCATTTATTTTATTGAAATAATATTCCATATTATATTTTCTGTTCATATCTTTTAATACTTTATCACATCCTGTTTGTAATGGTATGTGTATATGATCAACTATTTTAGTGTTATTTTTTAATGTATCCATAAATTCTTCATCTAATTCTGTTATTTCTATGGATGATATTCTTATACGTTCAACTTCTTTTATTTGACATATTAAATTTAATAGATATGCTAATCTTTTGCCTTCATAGTTATAGTGTCCGGTATGTATTCCTGTTAATACTATTTCTTTATGTCCTTTATTTACTAAATGTTTTACTTCTTCTAGTACTTCTTCGATACTTCTTGATCTTACTTTTCCTCTTGTATATGGTATTATACAGTAAGAGCAAAAGTTTTCACAGCCATCTTCTACTTTTACGAATGCTCTTGTTTGATTGAAATTTTCTAGCATCATATTTTCAAATTTTATATCATTAACATCTTTTATATCTATTATTTGTTGTTTATTTTTTAGGTATTGTTCTATATATAAATCTATTTTACTTTTTCCGTTATTTCCTAGTATTATTTTAACATTTTCTATATCTTTTATTAATTCACTTTTTAATTGACTCATACAGCCTACTACTATAGTTATTTTGTCTTTAAATCTTCTTACCATTTTTAATGATTTTTTTAAGGCGACGTCTGTTACACAACAGCTATTTATTATTACAATATCAGCTTCTTCTTCGTTTGTTTCTTTGTATCCTTTTCTTTTTAGTGTTTCACTCATTATATTTGATTCATAAGTATTAACTTTACATCCTAAATTGCATATATAAAAATTCATGGTTTACCTCCTAATACTTATAATAGTATAGCACAAATAAAGATATTTTTATAGGTTAATATTTGTTTAATTTAAAAATCAGGATTTCTCCTGATTTATATGGTTTTTATTAAGATATTTGGCTACCTTTTACTACATTACTATTAGATGATTTAGATGCTATCATCTTATCTACTAATGTACTAGCAGCTGCTATATAGTTAATAGTTATTTGAGCATTTGAAGAAGTTGCTGCGTTCTTAAACATTTCTGCATAAGAAGTTACATTTGTACTCATTATATTTATTGTTGTTGTTAAGGATAAACAGCCATCAAACGTACCTTGCATACTTGTTACGTTTGATGTATTAAAGTTACTCAAGTCTAATATTGTTAATGATACACAACCATTAAACATAGTACTCATATTTGCTACATTTGTTGTATTAAAATTGCTTAAATTTAAACTTCTTAATGATGTACATCTATAAAACATTCCTTCCAAAAATGTTACATTTGAGGTATTAAAATTATTATTAAAATTAATCTGAATTAAACCTAAAAATGAAAATAATCCTCTACAAAATGATGGTGAAAATATTGGTGCTTCACTTCTATTATCAACAAAAATTATATTTTCTATTTATTTGTATGTATGTATGTATGTATGTATGTATGTATGTATGTATGTATGTATGTATGTATGTATGTATGTATCTTTATTTATAGACTTATCAACAATATTCATATATACACACCTTACCTTCATTACAATATAATTGTACCATAATATAACTAAATTAAAAATAGCTTTAATAAAAAAAATTTATCCAATGATAAATTCTTTTAATTCTTCTTTGTCCATGTAGCCAACATTTCTTTTTTTTAATTCACCTTTTTCAAAAATCATAATTGTTGGAATACTCATAACATCTAATTTTCTTGGTAAACTTTCTAGTTCATCAATATCTACTTTAATAAAATTAACATTTTCTAATTCATTTGCTATTTCTTCTAAAATTGGACTAACCATTCTACATGGTCCACACCAATTTGCAAAAAAATCAACTACCACTTTATCTTTAAGTATTTCATCATTAAATTCTTCTTCTGTTTTTACTAATTTTATCATAACTCACCTATAATCATTTAATATTTCTTCAATATCATTAATTTTTATTTTATTCCTTTCTACTAATTTATCAACTGATTTTACATCAACTACTCTATATTCTAATAATACTTTTAAAGCATCTTTATTAAATTCTTCAGAATTTGTAGAAGATTTATATTTATCTTTTAGTTCTACAAAATCATTTAAAATTTTAGTTGCGTCTTCTGTATAATTAGATAATATTGGTGTTTTATCAAGAATAGTAAGCGCTAATTTAGAATCATTTATTGTTTTTATATTAAATATTGGTAATGTTACTACATATAACAAAACAAATACAACTAAATAATATTCAAGTGCTCCTATAAATAGCCCAAGTATTTTTGATGGAATACCAAGTATTATTGTAAAATCTAATATTTTTTCAATTATTTTAGCAGCAAATAAAATGATTCTTAAAATAACTGCAAAGAGTGCAAGTAAAATTAAAAAAGCTAGTATTTCATATAAAAGTATATTAATTACAGTTACGCCTTTTAAAATTCCCCAAAAATTGAAAAATGGTAAATGTTCATACATCCATAATGAAAGAGGATTTTTTAAAATGAAAGCTAGTATTACTACAAGTAAGAAACCAACCAAAGAAACAGTTTGTCTTATTACACCATTTTTAAAACCAACTACTGCTCCCATTAAAATTATCAAAAAAATAATTGCATCTATTATATTCATATTATTATCATGTCCTTCTTTATTAATTATATTATATTTTTTGATAAAAATAAATGAGATTTATTAAAAAATGTCAAATTATGTATATTATTATGTATGGATTTAATTCTATTCCTGATTCACTTGATATTTGAACTGTTGGTTTTAGATTGATCACTGGAATTGTTAAACATTAGTTAAAATGATTAACATCTAATATTTATAATATTGATT
Organism: uncultured Bacilli bacterium; assembly: GCA_934179675.1. Lineage (GTDB taxonomy): Bacteria > Bacillota_I > Bacilli_A > RF39 > UBA660 > CAG-884. Next base: position 30,220 of record CAKPQS010000011.1, on the reverse strand, counting down.
TATCTCGAAAGTATCTAACTTTATCAGAAATTAAAAAAATTTTAAATTTCTAGAAAATATATTTTAATATAAACAGACAAAAAACGTGTTGGCCTTTATATTAAAGGTTAGCGCGTTTTTACTGTCAAACTCAAGATATTTATTGATTATTTACGATATATTTATTTAATAGTTAGGTATTATTATTGCTTTTAAGCCAAAATAGTTGGTATTACTATCATTACTTTTAAATGTTATTTTAATGTAGTTAGAGTTTATTGTTATTGTTTCCTTTGTTCTAGTACTTCCACTATATTTTTTATTATTGTTTATACCTGTTGTTGAGGAAGAAGAATCATATATTAAGAAATAATCAGCATTTGTACTTTCAGTTTGATAGTCCAGTATGACTGTTAAACTTTTTGCTCCTTCGAAAGTAAGTTCACCAATTATAACATTATCTTGAGAATTAGGGTATGGATTATGAGAAGACTCAATTGTTTTACAAGGTATTGCAACTATATCGCTTATTGTTACATCAGTATCAGGCATTATAAATTCATTCCCATTTATAGTAGTTCCATTCATTTTAAATGATGTTACATAATTATTACCTGATATAGATATTAAAGTAACTTTAGCACCTTTCGCTCTATTAAGAGATTCATATTTTATATCATCAATACCAGTTATTGTTATTGAATATTAAGAAATAATATTACCTTTTACTACATTACTGTTAGATGTTTTTTCTGCAATCATTTTATCTACTAGTGTTGATGCCTCAGCGATATAATTTACTGTTATTTTAGAACCACTAGCTGTTGCTGCATTATAAAACATATATGAATAATTTGTAACATCTGCATTCATTATATTTATTGTTGTTGTTAAGGATGAACATCCATCAAACATCCAATCCATATATGTTACATTCGATGTATTAAAACTACTTAAATCTAAACTTGTTAAGGATGAACAGTTTAGAAACATGTCACTCATATATGTTACATTCGATGTATTAAAACTGCTTAAATCTAAACTTGTTAAGGATGAACAATGTTCAAACATTTGGTGCATATATGTTACATTCGATGTATTAAAACTACTTAAATCTAAACTTGTTAAGGATGTACATCCTTCAAACATCCGAGACATATCTGTTACATTTGTCGTATTAAAATTACTTAAATCTAAACTTGTTAAGGATCTACAATAATTAAACATATTTTTCATATTTGTTACATTTGATGTGTCAAATTTACTTAAATCTAAACTTGTTAATGCTGAACAATAATAAAACATTACTTCCATATCGGTTACGTTTGAAGTATTAAAACTACTTAAATCCAATGCGGTAAAAGAGCAACATCCACCAAACATACCATACATATTTGTTACATTTGTTGTATTAAAATTATCATTAAAATTAATTTGAGTTAAATTAGATATATCATTATAATTATTTTCAATTTTATAAAATGCAAATATTCCTTTACAATTAGATGGTGCAAATATTGATGCTTCACTTACTATATATAAACTATATAATGGTTTTGTATTATCAGTACTATCTTTTAAACCACTATCTACCAAATATCCATATACTTTTTTACTTTGATTAGGATCTTCTGATATATCCCAACATAAATTTTCTTCTGTACAAGTACTAGGTAAATTACTTAAATCATTACCAAATGTAATTGTTCTTACATAAGGTTTATAATTATTATTCCAAAATTCTGTTCCCCCATTTGCACTAGAATCATCACTATACCCGTTCTTCATAGTTGCTATTTCCATTATAGTACCTTTAGTTTTTATTAAAATATCACTATTTATAGCAGTATCAGACTTATAATATATTGTAACACTACTACTAGTATTACTATTTATAGATCCACTATATATATTATTATTAATTAAATTAGTATAGCTACTATCTGTATAAAACTTAATTGAACTATCACCTATTAATTCAATAGTATAATCTGCTCCACTTTTAGATCCATTAGTATTAATGTTAACGTTAAATGATCCACTAGTACCACTTAAATGTAAATTATATCCACCTTCTTTGATAGTGCCATTATTTACGCTTACTTTAAATACCCAATCTTTTACATTAGCTGTTATAATACCTACAATAGTATTATTAAATGATGAATAAGTATAACTTAATGTTATAAATAATAAACATAATATTGATAAAAATAAAATTTTTTTCTTCATATTACTCCTCCCAACAAATTAAATGCACTAAAAATAGGACCAGAATCTATATAATCTGCTCCTATTAAATCACTATCAAAAATACTAATCTTTTTATTATTTAGTAATGTATGTATGTATGTATGTATGTATGTATGTATGTATGTATGTATGTATGTATGTATGTATGTATGTATGTATGTATCTTTATTTATAAACTTATCAACAATAATCATATATATATCACTTTCCTTACTATTTAATTTTAACATATTAAAATAAAAAATGCACCCATTAAAATGCATTTTTTTGATTTATTTAATCTTTTCTTTTTTACCAATACCATAATGTTCTCGAACCTTATTTTCAATCTCATTCCTTAAAGCACTATTTTTCTTCAATAACTCTTTTACAACTTCTTTTCCCTGACCAAGCTTTTCACCATTATAAGAATACCATGCACCACTCTTTTCAACAATATGTGCTTCACTTGCCAAATCAATAATTTCACCAACAGCAGATATACCCTCACCATACATAATATCTACAGTACAGCTCTTAAAAGGCGGAGCCATCTTATTCTTAACAACCTTAACAGCAGTTTTACTACCAACAGAATCGGAACCATTCTTAATTTGTTCCTGTCTTCTAATCTCTAATCTAATTGAAGCATAAAATTTTAAAGCCCTACCACCAGTAGTAGTTTCTGGATTACCAAACATAACCCCTACCTTATCTCTCAACTGATTTATAAATATAGCAATTGTATTAGTCTTATTAATAACACCATTTAATTTTCTTAAAGCCTGGCTCATTAATCTTGCCTGTAAAGCCATGTGGGCATCACCCATTTCACCCTCAATTTCAGCTTGAGGCACTAATGCAGCAACGGAATCAATAACAATAATACTAATCGCACCACTCCTAACCAAAGCTTCAACAATCTCTAAAGCCTGTTCCCCATTATCCGGTTGTGACAATAACAATTCATCAATATTAACACCAATAGCAGCAGCATATTTAGGATCAAGAGCATGCTCTGCATCAATAAAAGCTGCCCTTCCACCTTGTTTTTGAGCTTCGGCAATAGCATGTAATGCAAATGTTGTTTTACCACTAGATTCAGGACCATATATTTCAATTATTCTTCCCTTTGGATAACCACCAATACCAAGTGCTACATCAAGAGCGATCGAACCACTAGGAATTGTTTCAACTTCTAAATGCTTATTGTCGCCTAATTTCATAACAGCACCTTTACCAAACTGTTTTTCAATATCAGCAAGAACTTCATCCAAAGTCTTATCATTTGTTGTTTTCATTTTTCCTCCATTTCTAACATGTATATCATGCTTAACAAGTATATTTTCCTTACATATATACTATATCATATTTTTATAAAAAATACTTTAAAAAAAAGAAAATAACTAATATTTTCTTAATTGATCCATAAATCTTCTATGTTCCTCATTCATTATATTTCTAGCCTTAACATCTTTATCTTTTTCAGCCAATAAATTCTTTTGTGATTCTTTCTGAACTTTATATATATCTTCCTTTAATTTTAACATTTTATCAGACATATCAACTTGCTTTATTTTATTTCCCTCTTTTTTTGTTTCTTCTCTTACCCTTTGCATCATTTTATAAAATTCAACATTATTTTGATAACTCTTTTGTTGCATTAGCATCACCTCCTAGAATTTTTTTAACAGGTCCATAAGTTAATCTATAACCATCTATCAAACCATATTTATTTAATAATTCAATATGTCTTTTAGTGGGATAACCTTTATGTTTACCAAATTCATATTGTGGATATTTTTTATCAATATCATACATTATTCTATCCCTAGTTACTTTTGCTATTATACTAGCAGCTGCAATAGAAGCACTTTTAGAATCACCCTTTATTATTGGTAAATGAGGAATATCTAAATTCGGTAATTTCATAGCATCAGTTAAGACATATTCTAAATTAACTTTTGTTCTAACTTCTTTAATTGCTTCCATCATTGCTTTTCTACTAGCTTCATATATATTAATTTCATCAATTACTTTGTTTGAAACAATACTTATACCAACAATACAATTTTCCATTATATAATTATAATATTCTTCTCTTTTTTTCTCACTTAATTTTTTTGAATCATTAATACCCTTAATATCAAAATCATCTTTTAAAACTACACAAGCAGCAACAACAGGACCAAATAAAGGACCTCTACCTGCTTCATCTGTTCCCCCAATTATTTTATAATTTTCTTTTTTTAATTCATTTTCGTACTTCAATAATTCTTCCATATTTTTTCCTTAAAATAAGTCCTATTATAGGGTATATTATAATTATTAAAATAATTAATATAATAAATGCCAGTAACATTTGTAAAACTGTTTTATTTGTTATAAGTAATACTAATTCTAATGTAATAGAAATAATAAAAGCATTTATTAAAGCAATAATTCGGGCAAAATTTTTAGCATTTATTTTATTTATATCAACTTTTAATACTTTTTTTAAAATAATAGCTTCTGTACTTTTATATATATTGTTTAGTTTGTTTTTTCGATGAATTATCAAAATAGCATATAACATATATATGATTACAAAAGTTATGCCTGCATACATTAAATTTTCCATTTTTTCCTCTAATCTACTCTTAAAGATTCTACTGGATCTTTATGACTTGCTATAACAGCTGGAATATATCCACCTATTAATGTCAAAACTAAACTAATTATTATTAATATAATAGCATGTAATGGATTTAATATAGCAACATTTTTTAAATTTGTTATATTTTCAAGTATTACATTTGCCGGAAATAATAATAAACGTGCAATTATGATTCCAAGTAAACCAGATACTAATCCTATTATAAATGTTTCAGCATTAAATACTCGTGTTATGTCTTTCTTTCTAGCACCGAGACTTCTTAATATTCCTATTTCTTTTGTTCTTTCTAAAACAGAAATATATGTTATTATACCAATCATTATTGATGATACAATTAAAGAAATAGCACTAAAAGCAATTAATACATAAGTAATAGCATCCATAATATTTTGTGATAAATCAACAAATATTTTAGCATAATCTTTATAAATAATCTTATTTTCGGCAGTCTTATTTTCATTATATTTATCTAAAATTTCACTTATTTTATTTTTAGCATTAAAATCTTTAGGATATATATTTATAATATATGGTATTTTGTTGCCACCTAAATAACTTATTGCTTCAACTTCACTAGAAATCATACTTTCATTTGAAAATTTTTCACCAGATAAAACAAAATAATCTTTACCTTTTTGATCCTTTACAACATCAGAATTTTTATTTTTTTCATATATTAATTCGCCTAATTCGTCTTTAAATATTATACCAGGCGTAAACATACCTGTTTTTACATCTTTTTTTAATCTAACAATTCCCGATATATTTAATTTAATATTATCATCCATGTCATATAATTTATCATAATTATTTTTAGCAATATAAATATTTTTATTACCTGCTTTTATTTTATTATATAAATTATCATTTATAACATAAACTAATTCTTTATTTAAGACATCTTCAAAAGAAAATTTATCTTGATTAACATCTAAACCTAAATTTTCAAGTACTTTTTCACTTACTTCATTATCAGAACTAATAACCAATAAGACATCTGTTGCTTCTTTAGGAAATTTGCCATATAGTAAATCATAGTTATTTTTTAAATAATTATTTTCCTCATCAAATGATTTTGGAATAGTCATAACACTATTTAATGATGTTCCAAAACTTACCATTTTTGTATTTTTACCTTTTACAAGTAAATTTATACCCATTACAGATAATCTAGTATATGATATCCCATCAATTAAATTTTTATCAATACTATCCAAATAATTTAAATAATCTTCATCTATATTATTAATATGAGTCATTTTTTCTAAATCTATTTTTTGTTTATATATATATTTTTCATCACTATATTTTCCATTAGAACTTGTAAATAAACTCATAGCTTCATCAGTATTTTCCATCGTTCCTTTAGAAATAGTAATTGGATAATTAGTTAATGTATCATTTTCAAATTTTTCAATTTGTTTATCAAATCCATTTGAAAGCGATAATATTAAAGCTATACCAATTATACCTATACTTGATGCAAATGCAGTTAATAAAGTCCTACCTTTTTTCGTAATAATATTTCTTAAAGACAAACTTAAAGCTGTTATGAATGACATCGAAGTTTTCTTTAATTTATAGTTATTTTCTGAATCAACTTCCTTAACTGGTTTTGAATCCTCAATAATAACACCATCACTTAATTTTATTATTCTACTAGAATATTCAAAAGCAATTTCTTCATTATGTGTTACCATTATTACTAATTTATCTTTAGATATTTCTTTTATTAAATTCATTATTGATTTACTTGTTTTTGAATCTAAAGCACCAGTTGGTTCATCAGCTAAAATTATATCTGGATCATTAGCAAGTGCTCTTGCGATTGCTACTCTTTGCATTTGACCTCCAGACAATTGATTAGGTTTTTTGTTTATGTGATCTCCTAATCCAACCTTTTTTAAAACTTCAATAGCTCTCTCTTTTCTTATTTTTTTACTTACGCCACTTAATGTCATACCCATTTCAACGTTATCTAATATTGATATATGATTAATTAAATTGTAACTTTGAAATATAAAACCAATTGAATTATTGCGGTAAGCATCCCAATCTTTATCTTTAAAATGTTTAGTAGATTTACCATTAATAATAATATCTCCTGTATCATAGCGATCAAGACCACCTATTAAATTAAGTAATGTTGTTTTCCCTGATCCTGATTGACCAAGTATAGAAACAAATTTATTTTCTCTAAATTTAATACTAACATCTTTTAATACTTTTTGTTTATGTTCACCAACTTTATAACTTTTATTAATATTTTTAATTTCTAACATATCAATCCCTCTGAATAAGATTATAACATTTTAGTAAAATTATGACAATAATGTTGACTTAATTTAAAATAATATTTATACTTTTAAAGTAGGAGGAAAGATATGAGAAATGTTGGAACAGTAGTACGTGGTATTCGTACACCTGTAATTAAAGAACATGATAATTTAGAAAATGTAGTTATTGAATCTTTAATGAAAGCAAAAGAAAGCGAAGGATTTGAGTTTAAAGATAAAGATATTGTTGCAATTACAGAAGCAGTTGTTGGTATAACTGAAGGAAATTATGCAACTGTTGATGAAATAGCTAATGATATTAAGCAAAAGTTTCCATCTGGAGAACTTGCATTAGTATTCCCTTCTCCTTTTAGTAGAAATCGTTTTGGAATTTTACTTAAAGGTATTGCTAGAGCAATGAATAAAATAACAATTTGTATGTCATATCCAAAAGATGAAGAAGGAAATAGTTTATTTAATGAAGAACTATTAGAAAAATATAATATTAATCCTTATAGTACGTTATTAGAAGAAGATGAATACAATAAATATTTTGGTAATGAAGTACATATTTTTACTGGTATTAATTATGTAAAATATTATAAAGAATTAGTTACAAATGAAAATTGTTTGGTTAAATTTATTTTCACTAATCAAGCTAAAGAAGCTTTAAAGTATTCAAAAAATTGTTTAGTTGCGAATATTCATAATCGTTTTAAAACAAAAAAAATACTAAAAGAAAATGGTGCTGAAATTGTATATGGAACAGATGAAATATTAACAAAACCTATAAATGGTTCTGGTTATAATTCTAAATATGGTTTACTTGGATCAAATAAAGCAACTGAAGAAAAAGTAAAATTATTCCCTGAACATGGCGATATTTTAGTTAATAATATTCAAAAAAAATTAAAAGAATTAACTGGAAAAGATATTGAAGTTATGGTATATGGTGATGGTGCATTTAAAGATCCTATAGGAGGAATTTGGGAGCTTGCTGATCCAGTTGTTTCTCCTGCTTATACTAAAGGATTAGAAGGAACACCTAATGAATTAAAACTTAAATTTTTATCAGATAATAAATTTACTGATCTAAAAGGTGAAGAATTAATAAAAGCAATGAAAGAAGAAATAAAAAATAAAGATTCTAATTTAAAAGGTCAAATGGCAACCCAAGGTACAACACCTAGAAGATTTGTTGATTTAATTGGTTCGTTATGTGACTTAACATCTGGTTCTGGTGATAAAGGAACACCAGTTGTATATATTCAAGGATACTTTGATAATTATGCAAATGATTAAAAAAAATAGTTCAATTTGAACTATTTTATTTTTTGACATTGTTCGCCTAATGCTAAACAAATTTCATTTATATCATGAATATCTTCTGATAAATATTCTAATTGTTCATCATTAGCAATAGCATTACCATCTATTGGATGCATTGGACCAATATGCGCAAAGAAATTACCACCACTTGTTAAATTAATACCTGTTAAAGCACCAACTGATGCTTGATCCATACCATAATATGCTATACCATCAACAATTTGTTTTTTATAATTTGCAAATAATGTAGTATATAATTCAGTATTTCTTTTACCAGAATTAATATAATCAGTTAAAGCTTCATCAAATAAATTAGCAATTTGTTTATCATTTTCATTAATTAATAGATTTGATGTACTTACAACTTCATCATAATTAACTACTCTATTTTCTGCTAAAGCATTAATATATAAATTATCATTATATGTAGCAATAAGGCTTAATAAAGTGAAATCATAATTTAATAAAGTATCAATATCTTCAGAAATTAAACCTTTGTTAATTAATATTTCTTTAGTATCAGCACTTATATAGGCAATATTTTGAACATATATAGGAGCATATAATTCATCAATACTAATATCAAATCCAAATGATTTTAAATATTCATGTGCATTATATACAAGAACACAAAATTCTTCATAAGATAAATCTGTTTTAGCATTTCCATTTTTAACAAATTCTTTTTTAATATAATTGTTTTCAACAATATTGGAATTTACATCTTCAGTAATATCTTCAACAATATTGGAATTTATTTCTTCAATAGAACTAGATATAACTTCGATTGATTGCTTATTAGCTAAATCTGCTTTAAGCGCTACTTCTATATTACCAATATCATGAATATGTTCAGATAAAATTTCTAAATCTTGTTCACTTGCAACAATGGAACTACCAAGGTTATGCATATCAGAAATTTGTGAATAGAAACATGCTCCACTTGTTAAATTAATGACTTTTTCAAATCCAATAGAAGATTGTTCCATTTTATAATTAGTAATAGTTGGTATTTTTACATAGCCATTATATATATCAGTATAAATATCACAGCTTATTTTACCATTATCAATAAAATCTGCTAATCTTGTATCAAATATATCAGCAATATATTTATCTCTTTCACTTATTGATATATTAGAAATTTTAATTATAGCATTTCTATTAACGTTAGTTTTATTATTAAATGCTTTTGTATAAATATTATTATTATATGTAGATATGATCGAACAAATTGATAAAGCATTATTTAAAACAACACTATAATCTTTAGAAATAAAGCCATTACTTATTAATTTAATTTTAACATCTTCATCTAAAAAAGCATAATTAGAAACATAAATAATATCATACATTTCTTCAATAGAAACATCTAATCCAAATGATTTTAAATATTCGCAAGTATTATAAGCAAGAGCACAAAATTCTTCATAAGATAATTTTTTTTGGACATTTGCTTCACACAATGCAACTATTTCTTCTGGAGTTAAATTTTTATCTGCTTTAACATTTTTAGGTGCCCCAACTAATGTGATACCACCTGCTAAAAGTAATGAAATTAATCTTTTTTTATTAACATTCTTCATATAAATCCCCCTTTATTAAGAACATTTTTTTCTAGTTTTACCAGTTAATTTATAACCTGCATCAGTTAATTTTTTGTCTTCTTTAGATGTACTCCATTTATATGAAATACTTTCTTTTACATATTGTCTGCTTGAATATCTATAATAAGTTACTTGTTTTAATGTATATTTAGTACTTTCTGGAGATTCTTTTGTAATTACACATTTATTATCTTTTAATGTTCCTTCTTTACAACTATAAGTAATATTTACTTCTTTTGTATCTTCACTATTAGAACTTATAATACATTTATCACCAGACAAACTACCTTCACTACATTTATAACTAATTCCTGGTTCTTTTATATCAGTATTTCTTTCAGTAATAATACAAACATTGCCATTTAAAGTACCATTTGGACAATAATAGTTAGCATTTCTACTTACATAATCTTCAATTATACAATTTGATCCAGATAATCTACCTTCTGCACAACTATATGAATTATTTCTACTTGGACTAGTAGTATATGTACATGTTTCTTTTTGAACTACTTTACATCCATTTTTACATACTCTTTCATAAGTAATTGAACAATTAGATCCACCAGATGATCCTGTTCTTGTAACAGTTTTTTGACATGTACCACCTGAATATGAGTATCCTCCTGGACAACTATAACTTGTAGATTTACTTGCAGAAACAACTCTTTCTTTATAACATCCACTGCCATTATCACTATATCCACTTGGGCAGCTATAACTTACTTGAGCTAATTCTGTTCTAGTAATAGTACCTGAACTACCAACACATTTATTTTCACTATTTAATGTATAACCATTTTTACATACGTATTCAATTTCAGCATTTTTAGTAACTGTTGTTGTGTTTTTCTTAACACAAGCTGTTTGATTACTATTTAATGTATAACCATTTGGACAATATTTTGATACTTCCGCATCAACTATTATTTCTGATGTACTTGTTTTTATACATTCTGTTTGTTCTTTGTTTAATGTATAACCATTTGGACATATTTTAGAGCTTACAGTTTTCTTTTCTACTTTTAATGTGTTACTTGCTGTTTTTTTACCAGTTGACCAACTGCTCCAATTACTCCAATTTGTCCAGTAGCCATTAATTTTTTTAGAATATTCGTATTCTAATGTACATTTTTGTGTACTACAATTATTTTCGCAGAATGGATTACATCCTACATTTCTTATAATATAATCGGTTGTATCACCACATGTTAATTCAACTTTTATGGCATAACCATTTAATGTTTTAGTTATTGTTGCTTTAGATGATTCATCACATTTGTTGCCTTTTTTATCAGTTGGCATAACAACAATATGTTTTTCAACTAATTCACCTAATGTTACTTCTACTGTTTCATCGTCTTCTGGTAGATTAACTTCATAACCAAAATATGATTTAGCGCCTTCCATAATGTTATTAATGTTATCTACAAATGTTTGATCTTTAATGGTTGTTTCTTTTTCTTCTATATAAGTTTCACCATTATTAAAATAATTTTGTTTCATCCAATCTTTAGTTGGAAATAGCCAAACTAATAGTATTACAAATAAAATAATAAATATTAATTGGACTAAAAAATCAATAAATGTTCTTCTCTTTTGTTCGTTCATAATAATCCCCCTCACAATACGACCATATTTTAACATAAGATATACATTTTTGTCAAATTAATTAAAGTATTTTTTATCTAGTTGAACAATCATACATCCATCATTTAAATACCAAATTTTATAATCTTTTACAAATTTATTTTTGCTTAATGTTTTTAAGCATGTTTCTCTAATAATTCCACTTCCTTTACCATGAATTATAATTATAAATTCATTTTGCATTTTTAGATTATCTTTTATAAATTGATTTATTTCAATTATTGCAAAATCTCTTGTAAATCCATGAAGATCAAGCGTTGGTAAATTGTCTATAAATACTATACTATCAATACTCATATATTCCTCTTTCAAATTTTTATAGTTGTATAATTTTTATCATATTATTTTCATATTCACCTTCTAATAAAATATATCAAAACTATCATTTATTTTTCCTAATTTTATTTAAATTTTTTTAGAATTTTTGCAAATCCATATTTAGCTGATTTTATAATTCCATTAGTTTTTAATCCTTTTAATGTTTGATTAAAACTTTCTTTTTTATTTAATTCATACAAATAATTTAAAATGTCTTCTTTTGTTTTTTTAACATTTTTTAATAAATCTGGTAAATCATCTAAATGTAATTCATATTCTATGTTTTCACCATTTTTAGTATATAAATCGTTAAAATCATACATTTCATTAAATTTAGCAAATGAAGCACCTACTATATTGTTTACTTTATTTGGGTTTTCTGCTACTTTCATTCTTGTGTCACCTGTATAAGATAAACTACATATTGTTAGATATAGATTAGTTAATTTTTTTTCTGATAAACATAAAAGTCCAATTTTACATGCATTTCTTCTGTTTTTAATAATTAAATTATCAATTGTTTCATTGCTTTTTAAAATTAATATTGGTTTTTGTAATCTTCCAGGAACATAAAAACTATTCCAAGTATCTAGATTTTCTATAAAGTCTTTGTATTCAATAATTCCATATTTAAATAGATGATTTTTATATTCAATATTGCTTTGATAAGTAATACCTGTTAATCCTTTTATTTTTTTCATATCAGCTTTTAGAAAAAAGTTCTTTCCGATTAATGAATAATCTTTAGGATTCTTTTTTATATTTTCTTCATGCCATTTTCTTAAATTTTCAACCACTAATATTAAATCAATTTGTGGTTTTTCTTTATTATCATATCCTAATTGTTTAAAAACTCCTGATCCATAGCCAAAAGCACCTATTACTTCTGGTCTTTGATTCAAAAATTCATTTATAAATTCTTTCATAACTAACACCATCTATATTGTATCATATTTTTTTTATTTAGTTAAAAAAAATTACAATGTTTGCACATTATAATTTTTTTTTATATTTGTTTTAATGTTATTTTTGATTGATTAGATGTTGGTGCTGTCAACTTCATACCTTGAGCAATAGATTCTGCTTCACTAGAATAATTAATTATTACATAGGCATTAGTATCTGTTAAAGCATTAGAAAACATATTTGCATAATTAGTTATATTTGTACCTGTTATAGTAATTTCAGTTTGAAGTTTTGAACAGCTATAAAACATATAACTAATATCAGTAACCTTTGCTGTATTAAAACTACTTAAATCTAAACTTGTTAAGGATGAACATTTATAAAACATACTACTCATATCTGTTACATTCGACGTATTGAAATTATTGTTAAAATTTATAGATATTAAATTTGATATATATTTACTATTTTCATATTTATAAAATGAAAATATAGAATAACAATATGATGGTGCGAATATTTCATTTTCACTTGCAATATACAAATTATATAATGATTTAGTATTATCTGTACTATCTTTTAATCCACTATCTATTAAATATCCATATACTTTCTTCTTTTGAGTTGTATCATAAGATATATCCCAACATAAATTTTCTTCTGTACAACTACTTGGTAAATTACTTAAATTATTATCAAATGTAATTGTTCTTACATAAGGTTTATAAGTATCACTCCAAAATTCAGTTTTACCACTATATCCATTTTTCATATATGCTGGATTAATTTGTTTACTATTTATAACTATATTCGCACTTACATTTTTTCCAATGAAACTATTGTCATCTTCATCATCAACAAACCTTTCAAATACTATCTTTATTACTACTTAATTTTAACATACTATCATAATAATTACAAGACAAAAAAATCAAGATTTCTCTTGATCTTTATTCATGTAATTTAAAATATGAAATGCACAAAAAGTGTGCACTTTAGATTGATTCAACGTGATCTTTATTCACCAACTAATAAATCTTGTACTTTGCTTATATAATCATCAGCAGCTATTGCATTTTCTTTGACCTCTGCTGGAATATCAACAACAACATTATCATAAGAAATTGTAACATCAAAATTCATTTTTTCAATTGAACCCTTTAAATCAGCATCTTCACCAAAATCAACATCTTTTAAAGCATCCATTAAATCAACACTTATCTTAATAATACGATTACTCTTTTCATCAATATTAATATCAATATTAACATTAGAAGTAAAATCATCATAAGTTTCAGTAGAATTTTGATCATAACTCTTATCAATACGAACAAGTAAATCTTTTGAAATAACTAAACGATATGTACCAATATCACCATTACGACTAATTAAATAAAAATCTTTATCAGTAAATATTTTATTAACATCAATATTTTTTAAATCTAAATTACTAAAATCTTCATTAATACTAGAATCTGTTTCATCATCTATATTTGCAATAATCCAATCATTATTTTCAGTCTCAATACCATACATAGTATCAAGTAATTTTGATGAATAATATACACTCTTATTATCTAAATAAAATGTACCCTTTCCAACAATAGGATTCTCCCCTAATTCAATAAGTCCTTTAATTGTACCATCTTGATTAACAACACTAGCACCAACAGTAAAATTACCATCAATTGACATACCACCATAATTCATCTTAATTTGAGCAGCCAAATCAACTTTTGCTTCTTTTAAAGAATTATCATTTTTCAAAACATCCGCTAAAACCTCATTAGGTGTTTTAGACTTTACTTCTCCCTTTTTACCGCAACCTGTTAAAGCAAAAACCATAACAAACACAAGCAAAATATTTAAATACTTTTTCATTCCATCCTCCTACGTTAAATATTATACCATTATAATATTTTTTTTTAAAGTTTTTTCTTTACCAATCTGTAAATATCATCATGTATATCATTAATTGATCTCATTTCATTACCATTATTACAAGAAACTTTAGAAAATTTCAAATATTCCGCAACAAATATAGCATTTTCATATATTTTTTTCATCAAACTAATATCTTTTTCATAAATATCATCTTTAATACCCTCATTTTGTTTTCTTTTTTTCCTCATATCAGAAACCAAATCAAAAGGAGCATCTAAAAAAATTACTAAATCAGGCTCCTTAATACCCAATTTTTTATATTCAAAATCAATAACATAATTAATAAATTTTTTTCTTTCCTCAATATTTTCTATTAAAGCAGACTGATATATCAAACTAGAAGTAGTATATCTATCAAGTAAAATAATATTATCTTTATATTCATTTTTTAATTTAGTGTGCCATGTAATTGCCCTATCAATAGCATATAGATTATTTATAAAATAAGGCGATAACGAATCAGGAGAACCATACTCTCCCTTTAAATAATGTTCAACAGATACTCCCTGATATTCACCATAAGAAGGAAAATGATGTGAAATAACACTATTACCATCATTTACTAATCTTTTTTTTAACAATTCATATTGTGTAGTTTTACCAATACCATCACAAGCGCCTTCAATAACAATTAACTTTCCCATTTAAATCTCTCTTTCCAAAGTAATTCCTTCCTTAAAATCACATTTTTTTGGACAATTAAAACCAAAAGTACATCTAGCACCCTTTACATATTTTTTAATATCATCCTTTAAATAACTATTATTTTGTTCTAATACTTCTTTATATTTTAACAATGTATCCCTAGTAGATCTCATAACCTCTAATTGAGCAGAAGTACATAATCTTTCTTTAGTTTTCAAAATAAAATTATCATAAGTTCCAGTTTCATTTACTAAAACTAATTCACCTTGAGGTATAATATCAGCAATAGAAGTAATATCCTCTAACCATTCATTTTTTAAACAATCATTTTTCAAAATAGGTGGCACGAAATATTTTTTTTCTTTCATTCTCTCCATTTGATAAAAAAGTGTCCTATGTCTTTGAGCTTGAGCAAGACCAACATATGATATTTCATAATTACATGAATAAATATGATCAAATATTTCTTTCTTTTTAGATAAATCATAACCAAATAAACTAATACATCTATTCTTATCATTTCTCATTAATCTATCATCCAAAACATTTAATTTATCAAGTTTATTAATAAATTCCTGCATAGAAATAACTAAATTCTTTTTCATATAATCATTTGCATTAATATTTTCTTCTATATATTTATTAAAAAATGAAGCAATATAATTGATCTGTCTCAAAGAAGTTGAATAGATCATTTCTGTTGGCATAAATACTGTAATCAAATATCTTGCATTTTCTTGAGCAAGTGTTTTAATTTTAAAATCACTAAAATTAGGATATTCATTTTTAATCAAAACTTTAAATTTATCAACCCATTTATTATATAAATTAATCTCATTTTCAGTCAAACTACTATTTTTATATGTAACATCAGTATATCTACCAGACTTTTCACTAGTAGTATATTCATGTTCATTATTCAAAACCATAGCAAGTATTTTGGGAATACCCTTAATATTAAAATTTATCATTATATGATCATATACACTATGATGACCATTCTCAAGTGTATTTTTTATTCTCTTATCAGTCTTTGTTTGTATTTCCTGTGATAAATGTTCAAAACCCTCTTTATCATAACAAACACCAGCAATTTTACCACATAAATTTAAAGCTTCTTTTAAATTAAAAGTACCATTATCATTTAAAAAATAATTTGGCAAAATTGTAATTTCCATTTTTTCCATACTCATACCCTCCCTTTACATTATATAATAATTTTATAAATATAACAATATCATTTTATTTTTTTTATCAAACTATGAACACTTGTAACTGTATTAATATTCATATTATATAAAGAAGGATAACAAACAAGCATTTTATAACCATTATAAGCTTCTAACATTGTCTTATCATTTTTACCATCACCAATTGTATATATATTACTACTATCCAAATTATACTTTTTTCTTAACTCATCAATAGCCATCTTTTTATCAAAAGGAAAAGAAAGAATCAATTTTCCCAATAATCTATAATAAGTAAATTCTATATTAGGATAATATTTTTTTAAATCATCTATTTTTTTTATATTTGTATCAACAATCAAATAAATTATATCATTATAATCAGTACTATTACCAAAAACACCACAAATACTACTTATCTTACCAAGCTTATTTTTCTCAACAATATCAATAACACTTTTATTCAAATATTTTGCATATATAATATTATTATTTTTATCAATACAAACTCTACCATCATAAGAAATAATATAATCATAATTTATATTATATTTTGAAATACTATTTAATATTGAATCAGTACTTCTACCAGTAATAACAATAAATTTATTACCAGATTTAATAAAATCATCAATAGCCTTTCTATCATAATTTAAAAATATTTGATCAACAAAATCAGGACTACCAGTAAAACGTTTTATTGTACCATCATAATCACTAAAAATATATTTCATAAAAACCTCCCTGTAAAAAAATATTATACCACAAAAAAGAATGAATAAATCATTCTTATACAAGTGCGAATAAACATAAAACCGCAATATTAGCAAGTCCAATTATTACAACTATTTTAAATGCCCATTTAAACCAAGTTGTATATTCTACTTTAGCAAGCGCTAATCCACCCATAATCGCACCACAAGTTGGAGTAATTAAATTAACCAATCCATTAGCAGCAACCATTGTCATAACAGAAGCCTCTGTACTATAACCAAGAGCATTAGCAATTGGTCCAACTATTGGTGTAGATAAAGAAGCAAGTCCAGATGATGATGGAACTAATATTGATAAAACAACATGTAATAAATAATTTAATGGTACAAATGCAAGTTCTGGTAATTTTGCAAGTGCTTCTGTAGCATTATAAATAATGTAATTATCTAAATGAGTTTCTTGCATTAATACACTAGCTCCTCTAGCAATTGCAATAATTAAAATAACGCTAATCATATCCGATGCACCTTTTACAAATGTATCAACAAATTCTTTTTCTTTGAAACCATTAATTATTGATATAATAATAGCAATAATCAAAAACCATAAAGTAGATTCATTAAAATACCATTCTCCAAGTGGAGCACCAGTAAGCCATCCTGTAAATTTAGGGAATATTGTAACACCAAAATCTTCCCAAGGAATAAATCCTATAATCATTATAACAAATGCAATAGCAAAGAAAATAAGTGTTAATTTTTGTTTTCCTGTTAATTTTGCTTTTGTTCCATCTTTTTCTTCAAATTTACCATAAGCTTTTTCAGCTTCTTCTTGTTCTCTTAATGATAAAAAAGTAGAACCCTTATTTTTTTTTACCTTTTTAGCATAAGCCATAACAAACATAGTTGAAATAAATAATGTTGTTAACCATAATACAATACCAATTATAATAATACCGCCTTGTTTTGGTTCTATTCCAACTTTACTTAAAGCATCAACCGCAGCGCCTACTGCAAATGGGTTAACAGTAGATCCTAAACATCCACTTCCTGCTCCTAGTAATACTACGGCTGATCCTACCAAAGGATCCATTCCAGCAGCCATCATGGTTGCAGCTAGTAGTGCATAAAAACCAACTGTTTCTTCAAGCATTCCATAAGTACTACCACATATTGAAAATAGAAACATTAATATTGGTATTAATAATAATTCTCTTCCTTTTAATTTTTGTACTAATACTTTAATACCTGTTTCAAGTGCTTCTGTTTTACTTATAATTGCAAGTAAACCACCTAATACAAGGATAAATATACATACATCAATTGCATCAGCAAAACCTTTAATTGGTGCCATTAAAACTTGTGATAGACTAGCTCCAACAGTACCACTTCCGTTTACTAGTTCTCCTCCTATAAATTTAGCATTTGGTAAAACATTTGATAGAATACCTAAACCAAATATAAGGATTAGAATGATTGAAAAAGACGATAACATCGCTCTTGTCTTTTTCTTAGACATTTATAATTCCTCCTTCTATAACTGTACCTGTTTCACCATTGATTGCAAATTCTGCTTTTTCTAGTGAACTAATAATTGCTTTTCTGTTGGAATTTTTAACAAAATCAATGCAAGCTTCTACTTTAGGAAGCATACTTCCTTTAGCAAAATGACCTTCTTTTATATATTTATAAGCTTCATCAACAGTCATTTTATCTACTTCCATTTGATTTTCTTTATTATAATTTAAACTTACTTTTTCAACAGTTGTTAAAATCAAAAGTTTATCACATCCGACTAATTTTCCGAGTAGAGATGCTGTTCTATCTTTATCTATAACGGCATCAACTCCTTTTAATTCGTCTTCTTTTATAACGGGAATTCCACCTCCACCTGCAGCAATTACTAATGTATTATCGACTAGTTGTTTTAAAACATCTTTTTCAATAATATCTATTGGCATAGGAGATGGTACAACTCTCCTATATCCTCGTCCAGCATCTTCTACATATATATATCCTTTTTCTTTTTCTAATTTTATAGCTTCTTCTTGACTATAAAATGTTCCTATTGGTTTACTAGGATTTTGAAAAGCAGAATCTGTAGAATCTACTAAAACCTGGGTTATTATAGTACAACATGGTAAATTAATTCCTTGTTTTACTAATTCGTTTTGAATACATTGTTGTAATTGATATCCAATATATCCTTCACTCATACTTCCACATTCTGGAAATGGCATATTAGGAATACCTGGTTTATTTTTTGAGTATTCATAAGCTAGATTAATTTGACCTACTTGTGGTCCATTTCCGTGAGTTAATATAATTTTATTTCCTGATTTTACTAGTCCAACTATTATTTGAGCCACTTTTTTTAATAGTTGTAATTGTTCATCGGGACTATTTCCAAGTGCGTTTCCTCCTAAGGCGATTATTATTTTACTCATTATCTTTCCTCATAGTTGCATATATAACTGCTTTAATTGTATGTAATCTATTTTCAGCTTCATCAAATACTTTGGAATTTTCTGAATTAAATACTTCATCTGTTACTTCCATTTCTTTAAGTCCAAATTTTTTATTTATATCTGCGCCAATTGTTGTATTTAAATCATGGAATGATGGTAAACAATGTAGGAATATAGCATTTTTATTTGCATTATTCATAACTTCTTTACTAACTTGATATGGTTTTAAAAGTTTAATTCTTTTTTCCCATACATCATCAGGTTCTCCCATTGATACCCAAACATCTGTATATATTACATCAGCATATTTTGTTGCTTCTTTAACATTTTCTGTCATTTCAATACTTGCTCCTGTTTCACTAGCAATTTCACGACATTTTTTTATTAATTCTTTATCTGGCCATAATTCTTGTGGTCCACATGCAACAAAATGCATTCCCATTTTAGATGAAGCTACCATTAATGAGTTAGCAACATTGTTTCTTGCATCTCCCATAAATACTAGTTTTATATCTTGTAAATGTCCAAAGTTTTCTTCGATTGTTAACATATCTCCTAACATTTGTGTTGGATGAAATTCTGTTGTTAAACCATTCCAAACAGGTACACCAGCATTATTTGCAAGTTCTTCAACTATTTTTTGTGAATATCCTCTATATTCAATTCCATCATACATTCTTCCAAGTACTTTGGCTGTATCAGAAATACTTTCTTTTTTTCCCATTTGTGAACTACCTGGATCTAGATATGTTACTCCCATTCCTAGATCTAATCCTGCTACTTCAAATGAGCATCTTGTTCTTGTTGATGTTTTTTCAAATAGTAATACTATATTTTTTCCTTTTAAATATGTATGTTCTATTCCTTTATGTTTTTTATTTTTAAAATCTTTTGCTAGATCTATTAAATATCTAATTTCTTCTGGTGTATAGTCCAATAATGTTAAAAAATTTCTTTTTCTTAAATCAATTTTATCTTTTATTTTTTTAACATCTTCTTGTTTTATTAAGCACATACTATCTCTTTTATATTGTACTTCATCAATGTCTTCTCTAACTAGAGGCATACTCATACATCTAGGGCCTCCTCTTCCTCTTGATAATTCTGCACTTGACATTTCATATACTTTTATACCATGTTCTCTTAAGATATTGTTAGTTATATTATTTCTATCATATACAACTACTACTCCTGGAGCAATACAAAGTGTATTCGTGCCATCATTCCATTGTTCTCTTTCAGATGAAATTTTTTCTCCTCCAGCACATGGAATTAATGTTATTTTTCTTTTTAAATATTTTTCTAATATTTCTTCTAAACTTCCATTTAGTTCAACGACATTTAAATCTTCATCACTATCTGGTATATTACCTTCTGTTATTTCAAAAACTTGTAGTGTATTCATTATTCCTGGATGATATGTAAATTTATCGTAATCTATTTGCGTAAATACGGTATCTAGATGCATAAATGCTCTTGATTCTGGTATATTGAACGCAAGTATTGTATCTATTTCACATTCTGGATTTCTAAACAAATTCTTAGCAAGTTCATCTATAGCTCCTGCTTCTGTTCTTTGTGATATTCCGACTGCTAATATATGGTTATTTAAATTTAATACATCTCCACCTTCTATATGATATGGTAAATATCTATCATAATATTTATTTACTTTATCTTTATATTCTGGATGGTAATTAAATATATATTCCGCATATATTGTTTCACGACTTCTTGTTACTGAATACATTTTATTTAATATAACACCATTTCCAGCACTTGCAAATGGATCTCTTGTAAAGTATAGATTTGGCATTGGATCTGCTAAAAAGTCTGATTCTTCGCCTACAAAGTCTACTAATGATTGTTCTACTTCTCTTTTAGCACGACTTATTTCTTCTACTTTAATTCCTTCCATTGTTTTTAATACTAATTCTTTTTTGTTTTTAAAACTTTTTAAAAAGTCAAATACCAAATTTTTATATTTTGGTGTTCTTATTCCTGCTTCATATATGAATTGTTTAATGAATTTATCTTCAATTTCTCCGTCTAATTCTAATACATCAGCCATTAGATCTTCTAGATAAACAACTTCAATTCCGTTTTCTTTTAATATACGGGCAAATTCATCATGTTCTTTTTGTGCTTCTGGTAAAAATGGTATATCATCAAATAGTAATTTTCCTAATGTATCTGGTGTTAAATTTAATAATTCATTACCAGGTCTATGTAGTAATACTTTCTTTAATGGACCAATTTCACTTTTAACATTTATTACTTCCATATCTTTCCTCCTATTGTATAATTCAATTATAACAAAGTTTTAATTATTTTACAATATCTTTAAAAAAAAAAACAAAACCTTAAATTATTTTAAAAAAAAGGAGTTTTATCTCCTTATAAAATATATATTTTTATTAATAATTAGGTATTATAATAGCTTTCAAACCATAATAATTGTTACCACTGCTATCACTTTTAAATGTTATTTTAATATAGTTAGAGTTAATTGTTATTGTTTCTTGTGTTCTAGTCTTTCCTCCATATTTTTTATTATTGTTTATACCTGTTGTTGCGGAAGAAGAATCATATATTAGAAAATAATCATAACTTGTACTTTCAGTTTGATAGTCTAGTATGACTGTTAAACTTTTTGCTCCTTCGAATGTATGTTCACCAAGTATGACATTATCTTGTGAATCAGGATATGGATTATGAGTGGTCTCAATTGTTTTACATGCAGGTGCAACAATGTCTGTTATTGTTACATCAGTATCAGGCATTATAAATTCATTTCCATTTATAGTGGTTCCATTCAATTTAAATGATGTTACATAATTATTACCAGATATAGATGTTAAAGTGACTTTTGTGCCTTTTACCCTATTAATTGTTTCATATTTTATATCATCATTACCACTTATTGTAATTGAATATTATGAAATTATACTTCCTTTTACAACATTGCTATTAGATGATTTAGTTGCAATCATATTATCAACTAAAGTTGATGCATCAGCTATATAATTTACTGTTATTTGAGAGCCTGAGTTAGTTGCAGCACCAGAAAACATACTAGAATAATCACTAACATTAGCATTCATTATATTTATAGTTGTTGTTAAGGATGAACAAGAGTGAAACATACTTTGCATATTTGTTACATTTGATGTATTAAAACTACTTAAATCCATACTTATTAAGGATTCACAATACTCAAACATAGACCACATACTTGTTACATTTGCTGTATTAAAATTACTTAAATCTAAACTTGTTAAGGTTCGACAAGAAGTAAACATATTAGACATTCCTATTACATTTGCTGTATTAAAACTGCTTAAATCTAAACTTGTTAAAGATGAACAATAATAAAACATAGAACTCATATTTGTTACATTTGCCGTATTAAAACTACTTAAATCCAGGTTTGTTAAGGATGAACAAGAATCAAACATAGCTACCATATCTGTTACTTTTGCTGTATTAAAGCTACTTAAATCTAGACTTGTTAAGGATGAACATTTAAAAAACATACTACCCATACCTGGTACATTTGCCGTATTAAAACTACTTAAATCTAAACTTGTTAAGGAGCTACAATTACTAAACATACTTGCCATATTCGTTACTTTTGCTGTATTAAAACTACTTAAATCTAAATTTGTTAATGATGAACAGCTTCTAAACATATATCCCATATTTGTTACATTTGCTGTATTAAAACTACTTAAATCTAGACTTGTTAAGGATCTACAACCATAAAACATACTAGACATATTTGTTACATTTGTTGTATTAAAATCACTTAAATCTAAACTTGTTAAGGATTTACAATTATGAAACATATTATACATATTTGTTACATTTGTCGCATTAAAATTATTATTAAAATTAATTTGAATTAAATTAGATATTTCTTTATTATAAAATGAAAATATAGAACTACAATTTGAAGGTGCAAATATTGGCACTTCACTAACAATATATAAATTATATAATGATTTTGTATTATCAGTACTATCTTTTAATTCTGTATCAACTAAATATCCATATACTTTTTTATTTTGAGTTGAACTTTGAGATATATCCCAACATAAATTTTCTTCAGTACAAGTACTAGGTAAATTACTTAAATCATTACTAAAGTTAATAGTTCTTATATATGGTTTATAATTATCATTCCAAAATTCAGTACCACCATTAGCACTAGAATCACTACTATACCCATTCTTCATAATCGCATATTCACTTATCTGAACAGCACTTACAGTTATATTCGCACTTATACTTTTATTCATATAATTCGCATCATCAAAATCATCAAGATATGGATTCCAGTACCAATATAAAGTTAAACTCTCTTTATTTGTCCCATTTTTCTCTAAAAAAGAATAATATTTATGAAGTTCGCTCTTATGATCCACTGTTGTATAAAACTTTAAATTACTAGGTAAATTACTTCTTTCAATCTCTAAAGTCGCATACATATCAACATCAGAACCACTAGCATCCATAACAACATCAAAAGATCCACTATCACCAGGATTAATAGAACCCAAACTAATATTTTTATTGTTCCACGATTCTCCTGCTTCTGTATCCCTTAAAACAAATACAGCTTTACCAACATTTGTAACCAAAGATCCACTTACTACTTTTCTATAATAAGAAAAACTTCCCACAAATAAACCAATAAAACCAATAACAAACATTAAAAATAATAACTTTTTACCATTTTTCATATCATCACCACTAATTTCTAACCATTAATTAAAGAAAGAAAATTCTTTATTCTTTCATTGGAACAATTAAAAAAGTCATCAGTATTACCATCAAATAAAATCTTACCCTCATCCAAAAATAAAACCCTATTTGAAACATTTTTAACAAAATTCATCTCATGAGAAACAATAAGCATCGTCTTACCACTATCTGCAATCTTTTTAATCAAGTCAAGAACCTCACCAATCATTTCTGGATCTAAAGCACTAGTAGGTTCATCAAACAAAATAATATCAGGATCCATAATTAAAGTCCTAATAATTGCAACCCTTTGTTTCTGACCACCAGATAATTCATTAGGATAATTATCTTTCTTATCACTTAAACCAATAATTTCAAGTAATTCACAAGCCTTCTTTAAAGCATCTTTATAACTCATAATCTTAAGCTTAACAGGAGATAAAATAATATTATCAAGAACAGTCATATTAGGAAACAAATTAAACTGTTGAAAAACCATACCAATACCCTTTCCAACAATCTTATTTACCTTATTACCCTCAAAAATAACATCTCCCTTAGAAGGCTTTTCTAAATAATTAAGACACCTTAAAAGAGTACTCTTACCACTACCAGAAGGACCAACAATAGAAACAATATCACCTTTTTTAATAACAAAATTTATGTTATCAAGAACCAAAACATCACCAAAGCTCTTAGATAAATTATTAACTTCTAGCATTATTTAGTCTCCTTTCAAGTAAATTAACCAATTTAGATAAACCTAAAGTCATTATTAAATAAATAAAAGCAATAATAATTAAAGGGAAAAAATAGTCATATGTTCCAGATGCAATAATATCTGATGCTTTGGTAAGCTCTAAAATACCAATATAAGCACCAGCTGAAGTCTCTTTTAAAAGTGTAATAAACTCATTACCAAGAGCAGGTAAAACATTCTTAATAGCTTGAGGTAATATAATATATTTCATAATTTTACCATAATTAAGACCTAATGTATAACCAGCTTCCATTTGACCTTTATCAATAGAAATCAAACCAGATCTAATTATTTCAGAAACATAAGCACCAGAATTAATACCAAAAGCAAGTATACCAACAATAATAATATTAATATTAACAGACTTAAAAATAACATAATATATAATCATTAATTGTAATAAAACAGGAGTTCCTCTAATTACATTAACATACATACAAGATAATTTATTAAGTAATTTTAACCTTGAAGTATTATCATGATAATGTCTAATTAAAGCAATAACAAGACCAATAATTATACCCATTATAACAGCAAATAAAGCAATTAAAATAGTATGAAATAATCCTTCAAATATATAAATATATCTATTATCATATATAATATTATTATAAAAACTCTCACCAATTTTATAAAATATATTCATTGTATCACCCTTCAGTATGTTTTATAATATATTCATCAATTTTTCCTTCATTTTTAAGTCTATTTAAAACTTTATTAATAGCATCTAATAATTCTTTATTCCCCTTTTTAACAACCATGCCATAACTATCACTAGTTAATTTTTTATCTAAAATTTTAAGTCCATTATTTTTTTCAATTATATTTTTAGCAGGTAATTCATCCATAACAACACAATCAACTTTATTTGCTTTCAAATCTTCTATAGCAGCAAGATATTTTTTTTGTCTAACAATATAAGCATTTTTATAATTATTAGATACAAATGTATCTGCAATACTACCTAATTGAACTGCTATTTTTTTATCGTCAATTTTATCAAAATTATTATTATCTTTAACTATTATAACTTGTTTACTTGTAGAATAATTAATTGAAAAATCAACTTCTTTTGCTCTTTCATCACTATAACTAATACCCGCAGCTCCAAAATCAGCTTTACCAGTTTTTACTTCATTAATAATAGCATGAAAATCTATATCTTTAACAACTAACTTTTTATTTAATTCTTTAGCAATTTCATTTGCAATATCAATATCAACCCCTACTACTTCACCATTTTTATAATACTCATAAGGCGCAAATCCTGCTTCTGTAACCATAATTAATTCATTTTTATTTTTACTACAACCACATAATAAAAATAAAATTAAAAAACCAAAAAAAATCTTCTTCATATATTCACTCCTACTATTTACATTTTATCAAATAATAAAAAAAAATACAATTATAAAATCGTATTTTCTAAAACAATTATCATTCCTAATATAAAGTTGATTTTCTATTTATTTCCGAAACTAGAATAATGTTCGACTAATTTCACAATGATGCGATGGTTAAGATAATCACAAAGATTTTTGATATAATTATTACATAATAAAAAGGTGGTATGTAGTAATGAACAGAAAAATGAGAAGAAAATTAAGAAAAGATAAATATTTAATAAAAGAACTATATTCTATAATAGTTAAATATTTGCCTGGTATATTAAATATGTTTGATAATTTAACAGATAATAGAAATCAAAGTTATATAACTTACAAAATAAAAAACTATTTGTACTACTAGATTATTCGAACTGCTTTGTGGTCTAACAACTATGACTGATATTTCTTCTGATAAATTCAATTTCGATAGTTGTATTAAAAAATATGTAATCAAAATCTAGGAAAACTTCCTTATTGGGAAACTATTCAAGATGTTTTTGTAAATATCAAAACCGATGAATTAAGAAATATTCAAAAATATATAGTAAAAATTTTAATTCGTTCTAAAATGTTTGATAAATATAAATACAATGACTATTTTCAATTAGTTGTTGATGGTACGGGTTATCAAATCATACATAATAATTGTTTAAAAAGAAAACATAAAGACGATAAAATTTCTTATTATAAATATGTTTTAGAATGTAAATTAATTGTTGGTTCTATTGTTAATAGTGTTGACAGTTAATGGATTGAAAACGATACATCACTTTCAGAAAAAGAAAAACAAGATTGTGAAATTAAGGCATTCGAAAGAATGGCTAAAAGAATCAAAGGTAATTATCCAAAATACAAATTTATCATAACTGCTGATGCATTATATTGTACAGCTCCAATGATGAATATTTGTAAAAATTATAAATGGAAATATATTTTTAATCTAAATGATAGACTTAAAACTATTTTTAAAGATTTTCTTGACTATATTGAATACTTTAATGATACAACTATTAAAAATTGTAAATATAAAGATCACATATTTCATATAATTAAATTTAATGTAGAAAAAAATAATAAAACATTAAGTTTTCATTATGTTACTAATTTAGAAATAAATGATATTAATATTGAAAAAAATGTTGTATTAGGAAGAAATCGTTGGAAGATTGAAAACCAAGAGTTTTATAATCAAAAAAAAGAATGTCTGATATTACGCATCTAAATAGTAGAAATAATCGCTATTTTTTTATTCAATTTGCTCATGCAATTAGACAATTGTTAGAACAAGAATTTTTTTTAATCAAATCATTAAGATTGAAAATAAAAGAAGTAAGCGAACACCTTCTAAATACACTTACTTCAACACCATCAGATCTTAACAATGTAGAAACTAATTTTCAGTTAAGATTTGATATTTAAATTATACTATATTTGTTCTTTGAAATCATTATATGTTTTAAAATTTTTTTAAACCTTTAAAAAGGTCTTTTTGTAGTGGAATAGTTATTGTAATTTTGAGAAGAAAAAAATAAATAATTTTAGTTTTTACTAAATTTTATCTATTTTTGTCATTTTAATTATTTTTACTCTTTTTTACTGTTAATTGTTTATAAAAACCTTTTTATTATTTATTTTAGAATTCCTTTAACTACATTACTATTAGAAGATTTAGTTTTAATCATATTATCAACTAGTGTTTCTGTTTCTGATGTATAGTTTACAATTATTTTAGCATTTGGATCGGTTGCTACATTATAAAACATATTTTTATAGTTTTCTTCAGTTACATTTGGATTCATAATTGTAATCTCTGTTTGTAATTTTGTGCAATTTCCAAAGATACCAGTACTTTCTTGGTAATAAATCTCTACTTTTGATGTATCAAAATTACTTAAATTAAGTTTTTCTAAAGATGAACATCTATAGAACATCCCACCCATATTAGTTACATTTGCCGTATTAAAACTACTTAAATCTAAATTTATTAAGGATGAACAAAGAGAAAACATTTCATGCATATTAGTCACATTTGCCGTATTAAAACTACTTATACCTAAACTTGTTAAGGATTTACACTCACTAAACATCCTATCCATATTGTATACTTTTGAGGTATTAAAACTACTTATATCTAGACTTGTTAAAGATGAACATTCCCAAAACATATAACTCATACTTCCTACATTTGCCGTATTAAAACTACTTATATCTAAACTTGTTAAGGATGAACAATACCAAAACATACCGCTCATATTGGTTACTTTTGATGTATTAAAATTACTTAAATCTAAATTTGTTAAAGATGAACAAGAGTTAAACATACCTCCCATATCAATTACTTTTGAAGTATCAAAGTTACTAATATATAAGTTTGTTAAACTTGAACAGCCTCGAAACATACCCGATGTATTTCCACCGCCCATATATTTTACTTTTGAGGTATTAAAACTACTTAAGTCCAAACTTGTTAAGTATTTACACTCAGAAAACATATTAGACATATCTGTTACATTTGATGTATTAAAATTATTATTAAAATTTATAGATATTAAATTTGTACCATTATTATTTGCAAATCCATAAAATACAAATATCCCACTGCAATTAGATGGTGCAAATATTGGTGCTTCACTTACAATATATAAATTATATAATGGTTTTGTATTATCAGTACTAGCTTTTATTCCTGTATCCACTAAATAACCATATACTTTCTTCTTTTGAGTTTGACTTTCAGATATATCCCAACATAAATTATCTTCAGTACAACTACTAGGTAAATTACTTAAATCATTACCAAATGTAATTGTTCTTATATATGGCTTATAAGTATCACTCCAAAATTCAGTATCACCATCATCAGACCCATTCTTCATCGTTGCATATTCACTTATCTGAACTGCATTTACAGTTATATTCGCACTAAAAGATTTATTTACATACTTATTATCTTCTTCATCACTAATATAAGGATTCCAATACCAATATATAGTTAATGTTTCTTTATTTGTCCCACTTTTTTCTAAAAATGAATAATATTTATGTAATTCTGATTTATGATCTGATGTTGTATAAAACTTTAAATTTGTGGGTAACTCTGTATTTCCACTGCCCCTATCTATATTTAGTGTTGCATACATATCAACAGTACTTCCACTTGCATCCATTACTACATCAAATGATCCACTATCTCCTGGATTAATTTTACCTAAACTAATTACCTTATTATTCCATGATTCTCCTGCTTCTGTATCTCTTAACACAAAGACAGCATTACCAGTAGTACCTGTAATACTTCCGTTTACTACTATTCTATAATAGGCAATTGACCCGACTAATAGTCCTGCTATACCTATTACAAATAATAAAACTATAATTATTTTTTTACTAAACTTCATATATATTCTCCT
>CAKPQS010000010.1 GCA_934179675.1 uncultured Bacilli bacterium | reverse complement strand
TGTATGTATGTATGTATGTATGTATGTATGTATGTATGTATGTATGTATGTATCTTTATTTATAAACTTATCAACAAAATTCATATACACACCTACCTTTCATTACTAAAACAATTATACAATTTTTATAAATTTAAATCAATATAGACATTAAAAAAACTAGAATTTTTTTCTAGTCTTATTTTTTAGGTATTATTACTTCCTTACCACCCATATATGGTCTTAATACTTCAGGAATACTAATACTTCCATCCTCATTATAATTATTTTCAAGGAATGCAATTAAAGCCCTTGTTGATGCTAGTACAGTATTATTTAAAGTATGAACAAAATAATTACCATTTTCTCCCTTGGCTCTTATACCCAATCTCCTTGCTTGAGCATCACCTAATGTAGAACATGAACCAACCTCAAAATACTTTTGTTGTCTTGGACTCCATGCTTCAACATCACATGACTTAACCTTTAGATCAGCTAAATCACCACTACAACACTCTAATGTTCTTACAGGAATGTTTAAACTTCTAAATAATTCAACAGTATATGACCACATCTTATTATACCATTCCATTGATTCTTCTGGCTTACATATAACAATCATCTCTTGTTTTTCAAATTGATGTACCCTATATATACCTCTTTCTTCTATACCATGAGCACCAACTTCTTTTCTAAAACATGGTGAATACGAAGTCATTGTAATAGGTAATTCTGTTTCTTTTAATAATTGCCCCTTAAATTTACCAATCATAGAATGTTCACTAGTACCTATTAAATATAAATCTTCACCCTCTATTTTATACATCATTGCATCCATTTCTGCAAAACTCATAACACCATTTACAACATCACTTCTTATCATAAAAGGAGGAATACAATATGTAAAGTTTTTATTAATCATAAAATCTCTAGCATACGATAACATAGCACTTGTAAGTCTAGCAGCATCACCAATTAAATAATAAAAACCATTTCCACTAGTTCTCCCAGATGCTTCCTTATCAAGACCATTAATTGTAGCAAGTATATCAGCATGATATGGAATTTCATAATTTGGTACAGCTGGATCACCATATTTTTGAATTTCTTTATTCTCACTATCATCTTTACCAATTGGTACTGAATCATCAATAATATTTGGTATTACCATCATTCTTTTCTTTAATTCAACATTTAAATTTTCTTCTTCTTTTTCTAATACATTTAACTCTTCATTTATTTTCTTTACTGTTTCTTTATTTTTATTTGCGTCTTCTATCTTTTTTTCCTTAAATAATAAACCTATTTCATCACTTAATTTATTTCGATTGCTTCTAAATTCATCTCCCTTTAACTTCAATTCTCTTATCTTTTTATCAATATCAATAACCTCATCTACTAATACTAGTTTTTGATCTTGAAATTTTTTTCTAATATTTTCTTTTACTTTTTCTGGATTTTCTCTAACAAACTTTATATCTAACATTTTATTACTTCCTTTCATTTAATTTATTTTGTATCTTTATATAGTTTGGTCTATATCTCTTTTCTATCCTTGAAAAATCCTTTACACTAGGATTTTCAATATGGGAAATATCCATATTATGGTTTAAATCAACTAATTTAACTTCTAATGCATCAATATTATTAGATTCAATAATTCGCTTTATATATTCATCATAATCCTCTTTAGGATTATCTTTTCTAGTCAATATATCTATTACTTCTGTTATATTTTTAGGAAAACCTATTTCTTCTAATTCTCCCTTTGATATTTTTAAAGTTTCAATTATATCATGTAAAAGACCAATTATTTTTTGCTCATCAGTATTTACATTATTTTTTATAAATAACAAATGATCAATATATGGTTTTCTTCCCTTATCAAGTTTATTTACAAATAATATATTAACTAATTGATTAGCTTTTTCTTCTAAATTATCTTCATTTTTGATAATATTATATTTATCACCTAATAATTTTTTTAACATTTTACCTCCCTTAAAAACACATAAAAAGAATAGTACAAGGAGTCTATAAGACGGTACCATCCTTTTTTTCACTTAATTTAATAACGGTTTAATCCGGGTATTATACCACATCCTAGACAGATTCATATTATATTATTATCATTTTCCACCAACAATGACTCTCTTTAAATAAGGGATAATATTACTACATCTTTTCATCTGTTTTATTTATCATATCACTTTTATTTTTAAATTTCAATGTTATTCATATATTCATTTATTTTTTTTAATTGTTTTTTAGAAAATTTGTTTACATTATGATAATTAATCTTATCATTTTTTAAATATAATCGCGCTAATTTATGATTTAAATTTTTATCATTGTTTACATAATTAAATTCACTAATAAATTCCGTAATATTTCTTTCATTTCCATAAAAATACATAAATTTTTCTAACTTTTTAATTTCAGTATATTGTTTTATATAATCTTTTAAAGAATTTAATGAAGCTAGTGCTGTTACAGTACCTAAAACATTATTAGATGATACTACATTCATTGCTGTTAATGTTACTCCATTCATTAAATTTTGCATTGTTATTTCACTATTTAAATTCATTTGTGGATACATTACCATTTTATCAAGAATTTGTTGTTTTAATTGATTTAACAATTCCATTTCCCTTTTTTTAGAATATTCTTCTACCTCTTTTACTTTTAGTTTATCACCAAGTGTATTTTCAACTATATATGTTGCTTCTATTTTTTTATCAATACACTTATATGATTTCAATATTGGTTTCATTTCGTCCTCCTAATTTGATTATACATTGTTTTTTTTAATATTGCTATATATTTTAAAAAAAAAGAAGAAAAATCTTCTATTTAATTCCATATTTTATTCTTGGATTATCAATTAATATATTATTATTTTGTTCTGGTTTATTACTTGACCAATTTGACCATGTACTATCATCAAAACTTTTACATGAATCAACAGTTCTTTCATATTTTGTAACCCATTTACAATTGTTACATGGTGTACTTTCTAAAACTTCATAATGATTTAAATAGTTATTTTCAGCTTCTATTTTAGATATAATATTATAATCACTGCTTTCTTTAGAACTTCCTTTTGCATGCCATGAACTATATACTTTATTATTATTGGAACATTCTTTATATCTATATTCATATTCTTCATATAATCTAATTGAGCAAGAAGTAATATCATTATTATATTTAGCATAAGCAGTTATAATACCAGAATTACTTATATCCTTTTTATTATTATTTGACCAATTAATACCATCAAATGATATTAAAGCATTTTTGTTTGCTGAAACATTTAATGTCTTTATTGTATCAAATGTACTTGTTGTATCAATTTTACATGTCAAATCAGTTGGTTCAATTGATTCATCAATAATATAAGGATCTGTTTTTGTACCATTTCCTTTAATGATTCCTAAATTAGCTTTTAGATACAATACAGGTCTTATTTCTTTCATACTATCATAAGTGTATGAAATGTTTCCATTTTGTGTTACATACATTGGAATATTTTTAGTTGTATTCATTAACCAATATTCATTTTTATTATATAACCAATTATTTTGTTTACAAGGATTATTTGTTGCCAATTTATCAAATGTAGTATTAGTTGGGCATGAACCTGCTTTTAAATATTCTGTTATTGATAATAAACCCATATTAGTATTATTGTAACTAGAATTATTTTCACTATATATATTTGATACTATATCTTGTTTTGTAATATCACCATAGTAAAATATATCATTTGTTGTTATATTTGATTTTAAATTATTATAGTATGTTTCTAAATTAGATGATTTTTTATTATATGTTTCTTTTGATATTGATTCATCTTTTATTATTTTTAATTTATCATTATTTTCAATTGAAATAATTCTATATAATTCATTATTAAAAGTAATATAATTATTAGGATTTTCACCTATAAATATACATTTATTATTATCTTTTATTAATCCATCTTCATTTACTATAGATGATATACTATTATCACATTTTAAATTCTTATATGTAGTTATTGTTATTTTTTCATTAGTTTTATTATTGGCATTATCAATTATTTCAATTTCAAGACTATTTTGACCTAAATTATTTGGTTTATATATTTTATTTGCTGATGAATAAATATTTTTAATACCACTTATATCATCATTTGCATTTATTATGTCAAGTAAGTTATATGATGGCCCAAATAATATTTTTTTACTTGATATATATTTAGGACTTTGATTATCTAAATAAACGTCTATTTTTTCTAAATGGACATCATTATTGCTTAAATAATAAACATATATACTTTGTATATTTTCATCTATAGTCCAATTTATTGTTTCTATATAAGGAATCCATTCTTCACATATAGAATTATTTGATACACATATTTGAGATGTATTTATTCCTTTTAATTTTAATGTTATTTCTTTTTTATTTGTAAATTTATCTGTATCAATATAATAATTTTCATCCATATTATTTGATTTAACAACAACATTAATTTTTTTAATTGTTTCATTTTGATCTTCATCAATTGCTTTATAAATTAGTTCATAATTACCTACTTTATATGTATCAACATTATTTTCAGATGTATTTGTTATATTATTACTATTATCTGTAATAGTAGCAATAGGTTCAACAAAATTAGCGTATTTTTGTACTGTTATAGTATTTGTATTACTATCATAATTATAATTATTTAAATTTACATTTATTGTTGGTGATGTTGTATCTCTTACTATTAAATATTTTGTTTTTACTTCATTATTATCTAAAATATATATAATTTCATAAGTTGTTTTTTTATTTTTATATATTCTATTTACTTCATTTCCATTTTCTTTAATAACAATTTCTTTTATATTATCATTATCAATTGGTATATCAACGAAATTATCATCGTTTACATCAAGTTCTACATAAGTATATAAATTTTCTATAGAACATGTTTTTAAATTGTTTTTACCTAGTTCAAAATAGTAATTACCATTTTCATATCTAATTATTGAATCATTAGGTATTTGTTGTTTAGTTAATGGGTTAATTAATGTTCCTATATAATTATTTGCTTCAAGTTCACATAATGTAATATTAATATCACCATTTATACTATTTTCTTTTACCCATATTCGAGCTGAATCAATAATTAAATTTATTTGATTTTGATATTTTTCTTCATCTGTTAGTTTTTTTTCATTATTAAAATAAGTATATAATCCTGTAAATAATAAACCCATACTTAAGACAATTACTATTACTACTGGTATTGTTATTCCCTTTTTATTCATATATTACCTCTATTAAAATTATACTATTTATCTATTATATAGTAAAGTTTTTTTGAATTATAAAAGAAAAATTATTTTTATGCTTGACAACAGTAAAATAATTATGCTATAATCAATTCGTTGTCATGGGGAATTAGCTCAGCTGGCTAGAGCATCTGCCCTGCACGCAGAGGGTCAAGGGTTCGAATCCCTCATTCTCCACCAGATTGATAGAAAACTCGAGCTTTTCGAGTTTAAGTAATAAATGCTAACTAGAAATAGTTAGTTTTTTGTTATAAAAATTAATAAGTTATGACAATAAAAATTAAAAAGTTGGAACAAGTGAAGAATTAAAGAAAGATTGAAATGATTTATAGATTTTCTTATGTGGACTACTAGCTCCGATTATATTTTCATAAATAGTTATGATAAGAAAATAGCATCCATAATATGGATATTTATATAATCACTATAACTTACTATAAAATAAAAGAAATTTTAACATGTATGAGTAATTCTTCCATAATTTATGTTGTTTTTGCAAGTGCAAAAAGTGAAATGATAGCATCAAAAAATAAGCATAAGCTTATTTTTGTTTTAAATATTTTTTTATATCTTTTAAACTAAATTTACTACCATAATTTAGTATTGCATTTGAGTATACTTTTATTGATGCATAACCTACTAATATACAAGTTACTATTAGTATTAATACTGATCCTATAAATTCATGAACACTAACAACATTTAAAAGAACTCTTGAAGGCATACTAAATGGTGATGAAAATGGGAATAAAGATGCAAATACACTTAATGAGCTACTTGGATTCATCATGGCAAAATATGCAAGATAAAATGCAAATACTGATATCATAGAAACAGGTGAATTAGCATTTTGTATATCTTCTGGTTTTTGAACTAATGAACCTGTTAGTGCAAATATTAAAGCATATAAAGCATATCCTAAAATAAAATAAATAATAACTGTAATCCATACTAATGGTGTTATTGAACTAAAATTAATTACGCCATCTAATAATTCTTTTGGTAAGAAAGCTTTGCCTGATATTACAAGTGCTAATAATAAATATAAAAGTTGTAACAACCCTACAATTCCAACACCTAATGTTTTCCCTAAAACTATATATTTAGGACTTGTTGATGTTGTTAAAGATTCTATAATTTTAGATGTTTTTTCTGTTGTAACTGATGATGATACTTGACTTGCACAGAAGAAAACAGCATAAAATAGTACAATTGAAAACATCATCATAGCAAGAATACTATTTCCGCTATTATTTTCTTTTATATAAATATTATTTATTTCTGATGTAATATTTATTTTATTCAATTCTTCTTCTGATAAACCAATTTTAGTTAAATTAATATTATAATATATATTAGTAATTAAAGTCATTAGATCATCAGCTGGCATATTAGTAAGTGAATCATCTTCTTGATAGTCATTAAAAATGATTTTTTGATTGTTTACATCTAAAACAATTACTTCTTCATAATCACCATTTTCTAAAATGGTTTTTATTTTATCCTTATCATAATTATCATTTGTAATAGTTAAATCATAAATACTATCATCTGTTTTTAATGATTCTAATTTACCTTCAAATGTATTATTGTTATCAACAATTAAAACTTTTTTACCATCATTTTTACCATTTAATGATTCTAATAATCTTGGTACATTTGTACCTACTAAAATAATTACTAAAAAGATAATATTAGATACAATAAATGATTTTTTCTTAATCATTTCTTTTATTGTAAAGCTTGCAACTGTAAATAAATCTCTCATACTACTCACCTACCTTTTCAATAAATATTTCATGTAATGATGGTTTAATAACTTCATATTTAGAAATATTTATATCATTATCAGATAATTCTTTAAACAATTTTTTATTTTCCCCTTTAGCTTCAATAATATAACTTTCATCGTTATGTTCTAAAATATTTAAGTTTAAATTTTTAATTATTTTTTCTATATTATCTTTTGTTTCTAATAATATTTTTGATGAATTATAACTATTTTTTATTTCTTTTAAATTACCTTTTAAAACTGTCTTACCTTTATTTAATATTACCAAATCTGTACAAAATTCTTCGATTGAATTCATTTGATGGGAAGACATAATTATGTATTTACCCTCTTTAATTAATTCTTTCATTACATTACTTAATATTTCTGTATTTACAGGATCTAACCCACTAAATGGTTCATCTAGTACGATTAAATCAGGATTATGTAATACTGATGTAATAAACTGAATTTTTTGTTGATTACCTTTAGATAATTTTTCTGCTGTATAATCAATATATTCTGATACTTTTAGTTTTTCTAGCCAATATTTAATTGCTTTATCAGCATCTATTTTATTCATTCCTTTTAGATTTGCAAAATACATTAATTGATCATATATTTTGCTTTTAGGATATAATCCTCTTTCTTCTGGTAAGTAACCAAAATTAACATTTTTTCTCGATACTTCTTTGTTATTCCAAGTTATATCACCAGAATCTTTATTAATAATTCCTAAAATCATTCTTATCGTTGTTGTTTTACCTGCTCCATTTGTTCCAAGTAGACCAAATACTCCTGGTTTAGTTAATTCAAATGACAAATTATCAACAACCTTTTTATTGCCAAATGATTTATTTACATTTTTTACAATTAAACTCATTTAATTTTTCCTTTCTTTTTTATTGATTTATAAAGTTCGACAATCATTATAATGCTACATGATATTAAAAACAATATAATTATATGTAAAGATGGTATTGATGTTGTTTCTAAATATGCACTTAATATTGGTATTTCAGATACTATAATTTGTAGTAATGTTGCTAGTATAATACTAAATATTACAAATGGATTCTTTTTAAAGCTTACTTCATAGATATGTTTTGATTCACTACGACAATTTAATGTATGCATATTTTGCATAAATACCATTAACATCATAATATAGCCTCGTGCTACAGGAATATCAAAGTTTAATTTATTGATAAGGATAATCCATACAAGGAAAATAAT
Organism: uncultured Bacilli bacterium; assembly: GCA_934179675.1. Lineage (GTDB taxonomy): Bacteria > Bacillota_I > Bacilli_A > RF39 > UBA660 > CAG-884. Next base: position 31,296 of record CAKPQS010000010.1, on the reverse strand, counting down.
TAATCCCATACTTAAACCTGATATTAACACTTCTGTTAATAATTCTTTATTGAAAACAGATTCACTTGTATTTTGTGGTTTTTGAAGCATAATATCATCATCTGTTTTTTCAAACGATAGTGCCAAATCTTGTAATCCATCTGTTGTTATATTTAACCATAGTAATTGAATTGCGACAAGTGGCATTGGAAAATTAAATATAACTGATAATAAGAAAAATAATACTTCTGCTAATCCACATGATAGTAATAAATAACTTACTTTTCTTATATTACTGTATGTTGTTCTTCCTTCTTTAATACTATTTACAATTGATTTAAAGTTATCATCAGATATAATCATTGTTGCTGTTTCTAAAGCAGCATTTGATCCACTTCCCATAGCAATTCCTATATTAGCACTTTTTAAAGCTGGAGTATCATTTACACCATCACCTGTTACAGCGACAAATTCACCCAATCTTTTATATGATTCAACAATTTCTAATTTTTGAATTGGCGTTATTCGTGAAAATACTTTTTTTGTTTTAATGAATTGATCAAATATTTCATTTCCTTTTGTATAATATGTATCAAGTTCATTTCCTGTTGTTACTTCATTATAATTCAATGCTATATTTAATTCTTTAGCAATATTATATGCTGTTAATGGATGGTCACCTGTTATCATTACAACTTTAATTGATGCTTTTTGGCATACTTCAATACTTTCTTTTACATTTTCTCTTATTGGATCAATAAATCCAATCATTCCTTCAAAACATAATTGAGGAATATCTTTTTCATTATACTCTTGTTTTTTGATTATTTTTTTCATTTCTATATTAGCGAGTGCTATTACTCGATAGCCATTTAGTGCTAGTGAATCATTTTGATTTTGTAATTTTTTAGTGTTTATTTTTTTCATTTTATCGTTAATTTTATAATATTTACAAAATGATAATACTTTTTCTAATGATCCTTTTACTGCACAATAAAATTTATCATTTTTTTTATAAAACACTGCTGAATATCCTTTTTCTGATTCATAAGGTATTTTACCTAATATTTCTGTTCCAATATTATCAACATTTGCTTTTTTTCCTAATATAAGGAGTGCTAGATCGATTGAATCCCCATGCATATTTTCTTCATTTTCAAATTGGGCTTCATTATTTATTAATCCCAAATATGCTATATTTTTAACTTTTTCTATATCTGACGATGTAGAACTTATAATTCCTTCGGTACTATAACCTATTCCTGATATTTCAAAGGAATCATTATTTGGTAATATTATTTTTTTTGCTGTTTGTTCGTTGATGGTTAGTGTTCCTGTTTTATCGGTTGCAATTAATGTACAGCTTCCTAAACTTTCAGCTGATGTTAACTTTTTAACAATAACGTTTTTTTTAAGCATTCTTTTACTTGATATTGTTAATGCTAGTGTTAATGCTAGTGGTAAGCCTTCAGGCATTGCGGATACTGATAGAGCGATTACGGCAAGAAAAATATCTTTCCCTGGTACTCCTTTAGTAAATAGAACAATTGTTATTATTAGGGCAATAGTTATAATCATAAGACATATTTGTTTAGAAAATTTTTCCATTCTTATTGTTAATGGTGATTTTTCTTCTTTGGTATTTGTTACTTTGTGAGCAATTTTTCCTACTTCTGTATTTATTCCTATTTCTGTTACAATACATTTTGCTCTTCCTGTTAAAATGGTTGTTCCTGCATATACCATGTTTTTTCTTTCGTTTAAATTTGTTTCTTCTTGCAAAATTGTATCATTTTTAGCGATATTTATACTTTCACCTGTTAATGTTGATTCATCTACTTGGAGATTAATTGATTCTAGTATTCTTGCGTCTGCTGATATTTTATCGCCTGGTTCTAGTAAAATAATATCACCGATTGTTATTTCTGATGATGGTACTTCTATTTGTTTTTCATTTCTTATTACTTTAGTATTTACTTTTATTAGTTTTGATAAACTATCTGCTGTTTTAGATGCACTTAATTCTTGCAATGCTCCAATTATTAAGTCTATTATTAATATAAATAATATTGTTATGGCATCTACTTTTTCATTTATTATAAAAGAAAATATAATTGTTATTATTAATACTATTACTATAGGATCAAATAATCCTTTTATTAATAATTTTAAAAATCCTTTGCTTTCTTTTTTGGGTAATTCATTTTTACCATATTTTTTTATTCTTTCTTTTGCTTCTTCTCTACTTAATCCGTTATAATTAGAATTTAAAGTGCTAATTACAAATGTTTTATCTATTGCATACCATTTATTTTCCATACATCGTACCTTTCAAATTAATTATACATTAAATTTATTATAAAATAAATATTATTAACTAAAAAAGAGTGAGAAAATCACTCTATAATTGTTTTAAATGCTCTAGTAATTTTAAGAACAATCTTAATGTTTTATAATCTAATCCTTTTGCTCTTAATTTTCTTAAACTAATTCTTTTTTTATTAATTGGTGCATTACTAAATATAATATTATCAACTTCATCTTTTAAAGATGTTTTAATATTTAAATCATTCAATATTGCTTCTATATCTTCATCAATAATTTTAACAGCATCAATTTCAATATCTTTTCCTTTACAATTAATTGTTAATTGAGAAATAGTACGAACATTTTCTATTTCTACTATAAAATTAGTGCCTTCTGAATAATATTTAGCATTAATTCGCATATCTTGTTCATAAACAATAACTTCATCAGCATATTTAACATTTCTAAAAACAATACGATAATTTCTTCTATCAGGTATAATATTACTTTTTCCAGAAATTGGTCTTATTATAACTGTATAATTACTTGGAAAATAATTATATTCTATTTCTGTTTTTATAAAATAACCTTGCCTATAAAGTGAACTTACACCATCATCTTCATATAATTCATATTTATTTGATTTTCCAGGAAATATTTGTATTTCTAATGTTTTTGGTGTATTTGTATCATTAATATTTTCATTATATCCAAGTGGTATAATTGCGCCTGCTTTTACAAATACTGGATAATCTTTTAGTTTGTAAAATGAAATATATTTATGATCGCCAGGATATTTTTTACCTGTTGAAAAATCATACCAAGTACCTTCAGGAATATAAAACTTATGAACTGTTCTTTTCATAAATTCGTCCATTTGATTAGTTATTGGCGAAACTAATAATGATTCACCAAAATAATATTCATTTTTGTATATTTCATCATCATAAAATGCTGGATATTTATAATAAATTGGTTCAATTAATGGTTTACCTGTTGTTGAATAATTATATGCCTCATTATATAAATATAAAATCATTTTTTGTCTTAAATTTAGATAATATTTAGCAATTTCGTATGTTTCTGTTTCCCATCTCCAAGGTTCTCTTTTATAGTATTTACTATTACTAGACCCAAATTTAAATATTGGTGAAAAGGTACCTAATTGAATAAACCTTGTATATAAATCAGATGATTCTGATCCATTTTCAAATCCTCCCATATCATGAGCATAAAATCCAAGTCCATAGTTAGGTGCTAGGACATTATATCTAGCAATATCCTTTAATGTTTGAAAATCAACATTTGTTTTTCCTGTATAAATTATACCATATCTATGATCAGCTATTCCTGTTCTTTTTGCAAGCAAGATAGGTCTTTTTTGATAATTTCTTTTCATATCAACATAATTAGCATATCTTGTAATCCAATAATTATCATCTATTTTATCAGTATCATTACAATATAAATCTATTCCTAAATTATCTAATGGATGGATTAATATTTTTAAATAAACGTCTAATGCTTTAGGATTAAGTGCATTAAACGGTATTATTCCATTACTATCACTTCCTAAATAATTTTCTAAATCTTTATAATTTGCTTCGTATGGATAAAAACCAATATTGGAATTTATAACTAAACCTATTCTTATTCCATTAGCATGTAGAAAACTTGCTAAACCTAATGGATCTTTTATAAGACTACCATTCCATGTGAATCCTGATTCTATATATTTATTATCATAAACATTTAAATGCCATGAATGATCTAATAAAAATACAGAAATTGGAATATGATTATCTTTAAAGTCTGTTACTAATTGTTTTATTTCTTCTGTTTTATAGTCCTTATTTTTACTCCACCAAATACCAAGAGCATATCTTGGAATCATTGTTGGATATCCAGTTAATGTAAAGTAATCTTCTAAACATTTATTAAATTCTTTTCCATATAAGAATATATATTTATCAATATATGTTCCTTCTCTTCTTTTATATTCACCATTTGGTAACAATTCATTTGTATTATCATCTATACTAACAAATCCTTCAATTGAGTATAAACTTTTAATATTATGTTCATTTATTTTAGATCCTGGTGCTTCATATCTTCTTGCTTCTGGATGTCCAAAGTACCATGTTTTTCCATTAGTTTCTATTTTAATGTTATTTTTAAATTGAGCATCTCGAGTATATGATAATGTAAAATTATCTGTTTTAAGTTCTAAATATTTTTCATCTTGTTTTACTTTAATTTTAGGTAATGGAAATTTTCTATTGACTACTAATTGTGATGGTGCATCAAAAAAGGCACCCATTTCATTGTATTCTATTCTTACTAATGTATTAGATAATACAGTAATACGATATTTATTTCCTTTAAATATTGCATCAGCATTAGGTAAAATATTTTCATAATCTATTTTAAAATGATCTCCCAAATTATACATTTTATCACCCTTTATTCTTTATTTTATATAATATAATCTTTTATATTCATTTACTTCTAATTTTTGTCCTGGTAAATACGTTGCTTCTTTTGCATTTATTTCTTCATTCCATCCTTTACCTTTATTTGGTAAAGTTATTGTACATGTTGTTTCTGTATTGTAAATTCCACATGATAATGTTTCTTCTTCTGTATCTACTAATGATATAGTCACACTTTTAGCTGTAATTGCATATAGCGTCATATTTTCAGAAATGGTTATTGTTTCTTCTGATGTATATTCTAATTGTTTAGCATTTTCATTTTCAGCCCATCCTATTATTTGCCAATCGTTTCTTATTATTGCTGGTAAATTTATTTGACAGCTTTCTTTATATGAATAACAGCTTAATGTTGTTTCTTTTGTATTTGATCCATTACTTTTTATTGTTACAGTATATTCATTTTTTGGTTTATCCACTTCATTATCTTTTTTCATATATTTTGCAACTAATAAAAATATTGCTATAACCATTATTAGAGTTATTATGACACTAATGGTACCTACTATAATGTTTTTTATTTTTGTTTTTTCATTTTTGTTTTCAAATTCATTATAATTCATATAAATTCTCCTAGCATAATTATACATCTTTTTAAATTTAAAGTAAATGAAAAATATAGGAATTTTCCTATATTTACTATCTATAGATTTAAAGTATATAAATAAGTTAATTAGTCTAGTATCTGTAAATACTTTCTATTTTTTAAAATTCTAAATGTCCGTTACTATAGTTTTAACAGCTCTAATAACTAAAATTATTTAGTAAAAAAAGCGCAATAAAATTACTCTAACTATATGTTTTTTTACTTACAATTTTACTATTTTTTAATTTACTTAAAAAATCAAAATAATACATATAATTTCCTGGTATTATAAAACTACCTGAATCTATTTTATCAATTAAAATATCTTTAATAATAATATCAACAAGTAACACACAATTATTTCTAATTGAATAATATTTTTTTAAAACACCACTTTTAAACTTATAAAATTTAGCATCCATTTTTGTTTCCAATTTATGAGCATAAGTATAATTATATGGACTTGACCATGGAATAGTATTCTGTTTTAATTTTTTAATTCTCTCTCTTATAATATTTTTTTCTTTTTCAGTCAATTTAAAACCATATTCAAACACAATCTTTTTATCTGTTTCAATAACAAAATCATAATATTTATCTTTTTCTTTCAAACTATACATTACACCATCACCAAATATTTTAAAAAAAGACAAACTATCTTTATCATATTGACCAAACGCTAATACTTCATCTTCAAAACATATATCCAAATGACCTGGCCTACTATATAATTTAGGTCCTACATGTATTGAAATATATATATCTGGTTTTTGATAAGTAAAATCATTATTTATTTTTTTATTCATTTCTTTCAATATTCTGACCTTTTTATATTTAAAATAAGGTATTAATAAAGCAGTTAATACAGGTATTGATGGTCTTACTCCCTTAATTTTATATGATGATATACTCATTATAAAATCTCTAAAATATGTTAAACCAAAACAAATCAAATATAAACCAATTAAATATGAAGTAAAAATATTTTTTGAAAAAATAAATATACATATTATTAAAGAAAATATAGAAGTCAATAAATAATAAATACTTTTAAATATATTTTCTTTTCTTACTAATACAAAACATATTATTCTATTTATAAAATCTAATAAAAAGAAAAATATGAAGCCAATTTGAAAAAATAAAACAAAACTAGATTTTAATTTATATACAAAATAACTAATTAATAAAACAAATATTCCTATAAAAAGATTATCCAAAAATTTTTTTTTATTTTTTACATTACCCCAAAAGAACATATTTGAAATTATTCTTATAATAATTATAGATAAAAGACCAATAAAAACTAAATCTGTTGTTTCATTTGGAAAAATAAAAACTGTTATTCCTGTTAATAAAAATAATATTGATGTAATTAAAAGTCTAAGTGTTTCCATTATTTCTCCTATTTATTTTATTTACAATTATATATAGTCCTACAAATAAAATACCAACAAATAATACTATCAAAGATGATATTAGTAATTGATTAAATGCTTGTTTAAGCATTAATGAAATAAATTCTTCTAATTTAAATGAATTAATAATTATATTTTTAAATAAGGATATTATAATAATTATTATACTTGGAATAGAAAATGATATTCCTGCATATAAAAATGGTAAATGTAAACTCCATGTAAATATAAATATTAAAAACATTAAAATAACAATTGTACCAATAAAGTAAAATATTGATATAGAATTATAAGCATTTATAATATCACTTATATCATTATCATCAATTATTTCTTCTCTTTTGGGTAATGTTTTTTCAATTTCAATCTTTTCTTTTTTTAATGTATCATTTATATATTTCTTTTGTTCAGATGTTATATCACTTTTAGATGTTATTAAATCTACTAGTTTATTTATTTTTTCTTCATCAAATGTTGGAAATTCACTATTTTCTATATAATATTTCATCACTTTATCTAAATAATCGTCAAACAAATCATTAAATTCATTACTTTCTATTACATCATTCATATCATTTTCTGATATACCTATTTCATAAAACGATTTAATTAAATCATCTTTTAATGTAGAATCATCATATTCTATTTTTAATAAATTTTTTGTATTAATTGTTTTTTTTAGATTATCAACTATCATATAATTATTTATTGATATATAAATTATCATTATAAAAGTTACAATACTTATCATTATTCCTGTAAAAACCGCTAATAACTTACCTATAATTTTTAAAAACTTCATTTTTTTCTCCTATAACTTTCTTTCTTACTTTTCTTTTCAATTATCTTAATTTTTTTATCAATATTTTTTTCTGATATCATGAACATCATACTTGTATAAGAAATAGCTATTCCAATTGTTAAAAATAAAATATTAAAATTTGATTTGTCATAAGAAATACTTGGATTTTTAATGTTATATTTAACTTTATTTTCATTTTTTTTGCTTATTAATGTACAATAATGTTTTTCATCAACAACATATTCAGTTAAATATTTATTATTATATGTTCCAATAATTGTTCCATTTGTTGTCATCGTATTATTTTGAAAACGCATATAACTAACTAAATTATATATTTGATATGTAAATAAATATGCTCCAAATATAAAAAGCGTAACTAAAAAAGGTCTTAATATTCTAATTGATCCATGATTAGTATTTCTTGCTTTATATAATTTATGACAAACAATTCCTAATGATAGTAAAACAATACTTGTTGCTAATCCTAGTAAAACATAATTGTAGCTATATATATTTTTTACATAAAAACAGTTTTTTTGATCATTTTTTAAACAATACATTTTTAATATTTTATTGTTATATTCAAGTGGATTTAATTCTTTACCATCATTATATGATAAAAATGTGACTTCTTCTCTTCCATTTTCACCTATAAAATATCCTCTATCATTTTCAAATATTACAAATTTTTCATTATATTTTGTATTTCTTACTGTTATATTATTTAATGCATATATTGATGATAACATCAATAATATACTAAATATTATTAAAATAGTTGAAAATAAATAATTTCCTTTTTTCCCAAAAAAATTATTAAAACTTTTTATAAAATTTGTGTACATTTTAAGATCACCATTTTAATTATAAAGCAAAATAATAAAAAAAGATAGTATTTTATTTAACTATCTTTATTTTTTAATTCCTTTACATCCTTTTATTCCAGAACATGATAAAATATTTGTTTCAAATGAATGAACTTTACTATCTTTATTTTTATAATCTTTAATAGCAATATTTATAATATCATCTAATAATTCTGAATATTTTTTACCACAGGCATCCCATAAATAAAATGATAATGATCCAGGACATGTATTGGGTTCATTTACATAAATATCTTTGGTTTTTTTATCTATTAAAAAGTCTATTCGTGCTACGCCTGATAAATTAAGAACTTTAAATGTTTCTTTAGCATATTCTTTGATTTTTTCTGTTTCTTTTTCATCTATACGTGCAGGAATAATACGATTTGCTGATGCCATACCTTTAGTTTTTTTAGATGAACCCATATATTTATCTTTATAACTTAAGATTTCATCTTCACCCATTACTTCTTCTAAAGCACTTACTTCACTATATTCATAATCACCAATAACACTAGCATTTATTTCGGTTATTTGCTCGATTTTTTTCTCAACAACTACTTTATTTTCATACATAAAAGCTTCTTTTAAAGCATTTTCTAATTCATCTATTTCATGGGCAATAGTTATACCAACACTTGATCCTAAATTAGCTGGTTTTATGATTACTGGGTAACCTACTTTTCTAACTTTTTTAATTACTTCATCAAAACTATTCATTTCATAATCATATATTGATGTATAAGGTACTACTGGCAAGTCGTGAGCTTTCATTACTTCTTTCATAACAACTTTGTCTTGTCCTAATGCAGATCCTAAAACATCACTTCCAACATAAGGAATACCTATCGTTTCTAAAAATCCTTGAATTGATCCATCTTCTACTCCACTACCATGAACTACTGGTAATATTAAATCAACAGTATTAACAATTCTTCTAAATCCTTTTACATTTTGTAAAACAAATTCGTTCCCTTTTTTATATAAAACTATTTGTTTGGCATATCTCTTTAATAAATCCATATCTTTATATAGTTCTATATCCATTAATTGTTTGCCTGTATACCATACTTTATCTTTTCCCATATATATTGGAATAATATCATATTTTTCTTCATCTAAATTGTGCATAGCTTGAACAGCAGAAATAATACTTACTTCATGTTCTACTGATTCTCCACCATACATAACACCTATTTTAATCATTTTGTTCCTCCCAAAAAATTTTCTATAATTTTATTAACTTGATTTATATTTTCTAAATAAGCATAATGTGTTCCTGGTAATATTACTACTCCAGAATCTTTTATTAGTTTTTCTAGTTCATAAGCATTTTCTTTATCAACAGTTGTATCATTTTCGCCCCATATTATTAATGTAGGACATGTTATTTTTTTAACATTATCAGTTATATCATTATTAACATGTAATGTCAAGATATCACGCATTTTTTGACTAGCATTTTTATAATCAGTAGATCCTATATGTTTTTTTGCAAATTGTATTAATTTTTCACTAGGTATAATTTTTTTTATAGTTTTTAACATTTTTACTTTTAGACTCATTTTTGTTATTTCTTTTTTATAGGGACTTCCAAATAAAATTAATTTTTCAGTATCATATTTACTTGCATAGAAAAGACCTATTTTACCACCAAATGAATGGCCTATTATAGAGCATTTTTCATATCCTAATTTATTAACAAATTTGTGAATAAAATCAGCATAGTTTTCAATTGTCCATACACTATCTGGTTCATCACTTTCTCCAAAACCTGGTAAATCTATTATTAAAACTTTTTTATTTTTTAAACTTTTTAATAATGGTTCCATCATTTGAATTTTTTGTCCCCATCCATGTAATAGAACAACTAAATCTCCTTCACCTATAATTTTATAATTAATTTTCATTTTTCACCTTTATTACCATTATTCCATCTCCTTTGGAATATATTTTATTTTCATAATTTGTTTGAGAATTAATATAATCTATAAATTCTAATATTTTTCTTTTAATTCCTCTTACATTTCTTGATAAATTTTCATCGTTTTCATATATTACTCCATGAAAATAAATATTATCAACTATGATAGAACCATTTTTATTTAATAATTTGTTATATTTTTCAAAAAACTTAATATTTTGACTTTTAGCAGCATCAATAAATATTAAATCATATTTATCTGTTAGATCTATTTCAAGGGCATCTGCTTTTATACAATGTATTTGTTTTTGTAAATTCATTTTTGATATATTTAGAATTGCTTCATTATATCTTTCTTCATCTCTTTCAATTGTTGTTACATTTATATTATTATTTACAAGTGCCATTTTTATACTTGAATATCCTACTGCTGTACCTAGCTCTAATATATATTTAATATTATTTATTTTTATATAATTTGTTAAAAAATCGATACCATCGTCTTGCATAATTGGTATTTTATCAATTATTGCTTTATTTTTTATTTCTTCAAGCACTTACCTCACACCACAATCCTTGATTCATTAATTTTTTAATTGTACTTTCGAATTCTGTATAATTGTTCATAAAATATGTTTTACCATTACAATCAGCTACAAAATATAAATATGATGATTTTTCATAATCAATTGCGCCTATTATACTGTCTAATCCTGGATTACTTATTGGTCCAACTGGTAATCCCATTTTACTTGTACATCTTGTATTATATGGATTTGAACAATTAGAAAATTCATTTAATGTTAATCCTTTTTTAATATCATCCAATTTATAGGCATAATATGCAGTCATATCACTTCCTAGAGATATATTATTTTTTATTCTGTTTACAAATACACCTACTACTTTTTTTCTATCACTTCCAGGCAATGATTCTACTTCTGCTATTGATGCTAATGTAACTATTTCATTTAATTTAAATTCATTTTCATTTATTTTATCTTGATATGGTTTTATTTTTTCACCAAATTCATTTAATAATGTTCTTATGATTGTTTCAGTAGTTACATCTTTATTTAAAAATTCGTAAGTATCTGGAAATAAATATCCTTCTAATGGATAATATATTTTATCATTTAAAATACTTTCATCTAAAAACCAATAATCATTGATCATTTTTCGAGCAAATTCTTTATCTTCTAATAATTTAATAATATCATCATATTTATTATTTGTATTTTTAGATATTTCTTTAGCAATTTGTCTTATATTTAATCCTTCTTTAAATGTTATTCTTATATTATCTGGATTATAATTATTTCCTTTTTTTAATTCATCCATTATTTTTTCTAAACTCATTGTTTTATTTAAATTATATTCTCCTACTTCTAAATGAGATTCTTTTAAAAATAATTTAATATAAACTTTATAAATGAATTCTGATTTTATTAATCCTTTTTTATATAATACTTTTCCAAATGTAGAAAACGTATCATTATTTGTTACTTCTACTTTAATTATATCTTTATTTTTTTTATCAACTGGTCCTGTTATATACATAAAAGAAGACAATATAATTATTAAGAATATTAAAACCCCTATAATTACTCTAATTACTTTTTCCATATTATTCTACTATTCTTCTGAACCTTTCTTAACTTCAGTTTGTAATTCATCTAATATAGTTTCAATTATTTTCCATTCTTCTTCTGTTTCTATTGGATACAAAATACTTTTTTCCTCTTTAGGATTATATATTGATGCATATACTTTAGTATTTCCTCCTTCATCAGTTGTATTGTCAGTATAAACAATATAATTTTTTTTAGTTTCTTCACTTTCAAATGTAAATAAAACTTCACATTCTACTTCTTTTCCTTCTTCATTCATTACTTTGAATGTCATTTTTTCATCTTGCACTATTGTTCCTTCTTTCCATAAATGTTTCTAAAATTATAGTTGCAGCTACACTATCTACTTTTGTTTTTCTTTTTTTTCTTGACATATCAGATTGTATTAAGTAATTATTTGCTTCAACAGATGATAATCTTTCATCTTGCATATATATTTCCATGTTCAAATAGTTACTTAATTTATCTTTAAATTCTAGTGTTTTATTAGCTCGTTCTCCTAATGTATTATTCATATTTCGTGGTAAACCAAGTACAACTATATCTACATTTTCTTTATCTATAATTTCTTTTATTTTTTCAAGTAAACTATCATAATCTTCATTTTCAAATCTTATTGTTCCATAACTTGATGCAATAATTCCCATTTTATCACTCATTGCCATTCCAAGTGTTTTGGTTCCTAAGTCTAATCCTAAATACCTCATCTACCAACCTCCATAAAATATAATACCATTAAAATATATATTTTTCAATAAAGCATTAAAAAATAATGGAAAAAATCCATTATTTAGCAACTTCCTTTATAGTCAATTAAATTTTCTACACACGACCAAATACTTGCATTACTTGCATCTTGTCCTTCTGTTGCTTTAGCAGCTAGTGTTATTACAAGTTGAACTAGTGCGATTACTAAAAATGTTGTTGCTCCTGCTATACATCTTTTTATAAATATAGCACGTGATTTAGCCATTTCATCAGCACTTCCTTTAGTACTTGCCTTTGCAAAGTCTAGCATTCCCATTATAACTAATACTATGGGAACAGCAATTTTTATTATATTGATTATTAATGTTATTAAATAACCTATTTCACAATGTTCTGTTAAAGCTTTACACATATTTTCATCTCCATATTGATTGTATCATTTTTGATTTTTTTTGACAATACTTAAATTAAGAAGAAAGCCTAAAAACGGCCTCCTCCGCCTCCTCCACCAAATGATCCACCGCCAGATGAAAATCCTCCACCAGATCCACTTCCAGATGAATTTGTTGAGTGTGCTACGGCATAAGCTCTATCTGCTACTAATTTAGCATTTTCAATAGATGATGCAACAACATTTGAAACTTTTAACATATCGTTTAAAGCATTTATTGTATACAAATCAGTAAAGTCAGTGTCTGCAAATTCTTTTACTTTTATTTCCATAGTTTTTGCTAGTTTATTTGCTATTCCAAATACTGTTGCATATACTAAATATTTTTCCCATAATTTTATTTCTGGTAATTCTTTTTCTTGCATACGACCAAAATCTTTCATGAAATTTTTTAGTGCTTTCCATTTATGGTAATCTTCATTACCTTCTTTACTTCTTTTTTTAGCACATAAATAATATACTAAAGATATTGGGACGATTAATATTGTTATAAATATAATAAATGGGTTTGCATATTCAAAATAATTTGATAGTGAAAATAAGAAAAATGGTATTATTGAATATAGGCTATATAATCCTTTGTTGCTTTTTTCATAGAAATTCATTGCTTTACTTTCATTTGTTGCATTTTGTTGCCATGAGCGATAATTATTGGTAAATTCATCATAATTTTTTTTAGCATTTGTTTTTAATTCTTTTAGTGTTACTTCTTCTTTTTTTCCAAAGATACATTTTATTAAATTTTTTTCGCTATTTGCTAAATTATCTTGACTTATTAATTTTAATTTATAATTATTTTTTTCTAATTTTTCAAATTCTATTTTTTTCTGATATATTAAATTTAATATCATAGCTGTAAATGATTTAGAGCTTACTTGTCCATTTACTAAATAATCAACTTTTTCTGGACCATATTCTTTAGGAAAATCTCTATAATATTCATGATTAAATATTGGTTTATATTCTTTATCATGATTAGTATAAAATCTATAAAACAGGTATATTCCAAATACTAAATATGTTATACATAAATAATTTATTATATTTCCTATTGTTTTATTTCTTTTTAATTCTTCCTCTTCTTCGTAAGAAAGTGTATTATTTAGTCTATACATATATAAATCATATTCTTCATATCCATATAACTTTTCAACTAGACTTATAGCATAATCTTTTTTTACTTGTGTTCTATCTTTTTCAAAATCATTTATTGCTTGTTCAATTTTTTCTTTTAATTCTTCTAATTTTTTTCTTTCTTCTTCTCTTATTTTATTAGCGTCATCGGCTTTTTTAGTTTCTTCTTCAATTATTGTATTTAAGACATCTTCGTTATCTAATTTTAATGATTCACTTAATACATTTCTATCAAATACTAATCTTATATCTAATCCTTCATAAGATTCTAAATAGTCTAGCTTTAATAAAACTTCATTAGATGATACTATGCTTGTTTCACCTGTTAATGGTCCATGTCCCCATACTTTAATTGTTTTTTTATTATTGGGAACAATAAATTTTACATTTATATTTGATACTGGTTCTTTTAAACTTGTAAATATATTATAGCCAATTTCACCAACATCATTATGTTTAATTGCCATATTTTTTACTATATATTCAATATAAAATAGTCTTTCTTTTTTTGATGGATTATATATTTTTATATTTATTCCATTATCTATGTCTGTAATTATATAATGTCCATAATCTCCTTTAGATGCACTCCCAACTTCTGTAAATATATCTCCACTATCATTTAATATAGCAAAATCATTTGATGTTTTTTTTATTCCTTTTACACTTATTATTTCGATATTTGTTCCAGCATATATATTATTCCCATAATATAATTCTCTTTCAAATCCATTATATGTTCCATCTAAACCAAATACTTCTCTTACTTTAATATCACCTGTATTTAATACTGTTGCTTCCATATAGTAATTTTCTACTGTTGCATTTACATAAAATGGTATTAATAATAGTAAAAATAAAATTATTTTTTTCATAAATCTCCTTTAAAAAACCAAAAGTTAAAATTGAACTTTTGGCGTTTCTTTTTCTGCTTCTGATACTTTAAAGAATTCTTCTGGTTTAAAGCCAAATATTGAAGCAACTATACTTGATGGGAACATTTCTAATTTATTTTTATAAGTTAATACTGAATCATTGTAAAATTGACGAGCTGTTGCAATTTTATCTTCAGTATCTTTTAAATTAGTTTGTAATTCCATAAAGTTAGTATTTGCCTTTAATTCAGGATAAGATTCACTTAGAGCGAATAAATGCGTTAATGCTTGTGTAAGTTCACCATTAGCTGCTGCAGAATCATGTACGTTTGTAGCACTTATAGCTTTATTACGTGCATTGATTACAGCTTCTAATGTTCCGCTTTCATGTTTAGCATAACCTTTTACTGTTTCTACTAAATTTGGTATTAAATCTGATCTTCTTTTTAGTAAAACATCTATTTGAGCCCATTGATCTTTAACTCTATTGCGTAAAGAAACTAAGCCATTGTATGTTGACATAATCCATAAAAGAATTAAAACAACAATTATTAATATAATCCACCACATATTTATATCCTCCATTCAATTATTATTCTATCATATATCTATAATAAAATCAATGAATAATTCGTTAAAAATATACCAAAATATTAAGGGAGGATTTATGAATATTGATATTAGAAAAAGTATTATTAATAATTTTAAGGGAAATAGTATTGATGAGATAATGATATCTATTGATGAGTCTATAAAAAATGGTGATGAAATTACTTTACCTGGTTTGGGTGTTTTTTTTGAACTTTTATGGAATAATGTTGATTTAAATATGAAAAAAACTATTATTGAGAATATTAAAAAATCTCTTTAATAGTTTTTTAGTCTAATTTTTCAATTTGTTTTACAACTATTTGATATTCGTTGTATCTTCTTTCAACATGACCAAATATATGAATAATATCATTAATATTTATATTATTCGTTTGTTCATATACTTCTTTAAATAGTACTAAAGATGTTTTATTTAGATTATCTTTAATGTCTATAAATGCCATATAATCATTATTTTTTGTTTTTGTTTTTTTTATTTTAGTTACGAGTCCAACTAAATCTATATCTTTATCAAAATATTTTGCAATATCACTTATATTTATAGAATTTTTATATCTTATAGAGTATTCATTAATTAAATCATTACCTATTGTTATTCCTAAATATTCTTTTTCTAACATCATTATTTCTTTTTTAGTAAATTCTTCATATTTTGTTAATTGAAAATATGTTTCATCTACTAAATCACCTAATTCAGAATAATTAAGTATTAAATCTATATTTGATAATAGTGTTCTTCTATTATATTCAAACGAATCAAATGTTCCACTGGATATTAATGCTTCTAATATATTTTTATTTGTTTTTACTCTTTTTACAAAATCAAATATATTTTGGAAATTTTTTTTATTTCTTTCTTCTATTAAATTACTTACAAAGCCAGATCCTATTCCTTTAATACTTGTTAAAGGCAAATAAACTTTATTATTTTTGACTTCATAATAATTTGTACTTATGTTTATATTAGGTTTATTTATATTGACACCATTTAATCTTGCTTCATATATATAATTATTTATTTTTTCATCGGCATTAAAATATGTTAATAAACTTACATAAAAGCATTCTTTATAGTGAGCTTTTATATAAGCCATTTGATATGCTAAATAAGCATAAGCAACAGAATGTGATTTATTAAATCCATATTGGGCGAATTTCTTGATGTCTTCAAATACTTTTTTACTTGTTTCTAAACTAAAGTTATTTTTTATTGAACCTTCAATAAATTTTTCATAGTTTTTTTCCATAATGCTTTCTTTTTTTTTGCTCATTGCTCTTCTTAATATATCTGCTTCACCTAATGTATATCCTGCCATTTTATGGGCAATTAACATTATTTGTTCTTGATATATCATTATACCATAAGTTGGTTTTAATATATCTTTTAGTCTTTCATCATAATAATTTGGTTCTAGTTTTCCTTGTTTATATTTTATGTATAGATCAATATTATTTGCTGGTCCTGGTCTAAATAAGGCATTTGCAACTACTATATCATCAAATGTATTTACATCTAATCTTTTTAAAAAGTTAATCATTCCACTTGATTCAAATTGAAATATTCCTAGTGTATTTCCTGTTTTAAATATATTTAGTGTTTCTTTATCATTTAATGGTATTTTTTCAATATTAAAATCATTATTAATTTCTTTTACTTTTTTGATTGCATCTCTTAATATACTTAAGTTTTTTAAACCTAAAAAGTCCATTTTTAATAGTCCTATTTGTTCTAGGTATTCTGGTGTATATCCGGCTATATAATTTTCACCATTTAGTATCATTGGTACGGAAAGTGCTAGATCATTATTACTCATTACAATTCCTGCGGCGTGCATTGTGATGTTTCTTTTTAATCCTTCTAATAGTAGTCCTAATTTATATAATTTTTTTAGTTCATAAGTTGTTAAATATTTTTTTATATTTTCATAGTTATCTTTAAGTGATAAATTAGGGTTTATATTTTTACTTAATTCATTTATTTCTATATCCATAACTCGTGCTAAATCTCTTATTACAGCTCTTGATTTTAGTGTACCAAAGGCTATAATATTTGCGACTTTATTGTTTCCATATTTATTTTTACAATAGTTTATTACTTCTTCTCTGCGATCAAATTCAAAGTCTATGTCGATATCTGGCATTGTTACTCGTTCTTCGTTTAAAAATCTTTCAAATAGTAAATTATATTTTATGGGATCTATTTCTGTTATGTTTAATATGTATGATATTAATGATCCAGCAGCACTTCCTCGTCCTGGTCCTACGAGTATATTGTTTTCTTTAGCATATTTTACATAGTCATATACTATTAAAAAGTAATCACAAAATCCCATTTTATTTATTATTTCTAGTTCATATTTTAGTCTGTCTAAATATATTTTTGCTACTTGCGTTCCAAATTTTTGTTTTGTTCCTTCCACTATTTTTTGTTTTAATAGTTTATAACTATCTTCATGGCTATATTTTAATATTGTTTCTTTATGGTCTAAATTTAAATTTATTTTATTTATTATTTCTTCTACTTTTTTATCTTCAATTATTTCAAATGTTACGTTTTCGATATTATTTATATTTTCTATTTTTTCATTTTTATCGATTGCTTCTAAATATTTTAAGGCTGGTTCATTTTCTTTTTCTAAACTTCTTATTTCTTTAAAATATAATTTATTAATGTCATAAAATTCAAAATTATATATTGGTTTATCGTTTATTAATATTATATCTTCATAGTTATTTAATCCATATCTTGATATTAATAATAGGTTTTTAAATCCGTTATAGTTTTTGGGAAATAAATATATTTTTTTATTTTCGTATAAATATTCTAGTCCTATTATACATTTAATGTTATTTTTTTTACATGCATTATAAAATTCTAGTGATCCACATAAATTGTTATCACATATACTTAATATATTTATTTTATTTTTATTTGCGTATTCAATTAAATTGTTTATTTTGATTAAACTTTTTAGTAAACTGTAATCTGTTTTAATGTTTAGTGAACCATATTTCATGTTGGACCTCCTTATATAATTTTACTATAAATCTATATATTAAATCTATATATTTTTAAATATTTTGCCTAAAATATTTGACTTATTTTTAAATATATGCTAAAGTTATTAAAGGCAAATGCAAATAGATTGAAGGAGAAGTGATTAAGATGGCAAAAAAATTAACTGCAAAAGCACCTCTATTTGGTAATAATAGATCACATTCTTGTAGAGCTACTAAACATAAACAAAATGTAAATTTACAAAAAGTAACATTAGATGATGGTACTGCTGTAAGAATGAGTGCTAGAGAATTAAGAACATTAAAAAAATATAGTTAATTAAGGAGACTGCTGAAAAAGTAGTTAAAATAAAAACTGATATTTAGAATTATTTTCTATTTATCAGTTTTTTTAATTAATTTAATTGAAATGTATAAATATAGGCAATTATTCTCCTATATTTTTCTTTTTTCTTGGTCTTACTTTATTATCATTTTCATATTAGCTAAAAAGAGCATAGTTGCCCCTTGTATTGTAATTCCTAGTTTTCCACAGGAATTCGCATTACAATAATTATAATTATTCTTTAATTCTGCATTTTGGGCTTCTATTTTATAGCACTCTTTATATAAAGTTTCAAATTTTTATGTTTTCATATAGTCCATTTGAGCAATATGAGTATCATCTTTAATTTTTGCATTAAAAATTTTAGTTTTTCCTCCATTCTTATAACATCCATCTTTAAATGGACAAT
The DNA here is from genome assembly GCA_934179675.1 of uncultured Bacilli bacterium. Classification (GTDB taxonomy): domain Bacteria; phylum Bacillota_I; class Bacilli_A; order RF39; family UBA660; genus CAG-884. The sequence continues at coordinate 11,756 of CAKPQS010000010.1, read as the reverse complement.
GTTTACATTTTTCCATGTCAAAGAAATAAGAATGAACAAGTTAAATCTACTATAATCTTATTTTTTACTTCTATTAGTCCTTTTTCTAAAGCAATTTCTACTATCTTGTTTATTAACTTATCCATTAAATTATCTTCACCATCTTTTAATCTTTCGCGTCTAAAAACAGTTAATAATCTTGAATTGATTAGCTTTGTTTCTTCTAGAGTATAACCTAAAAAGTATTTAAATAGTAAATCTGTTTGGGTTCTTTCTACTAAATCTCTATCTGATAATTTAAAGTAAGATTTTAATAAAAGGTATTTAAACATTCTTATTATATCTTCACATGTTCTTCTCATTGTAGATGAATATTTATCTTTTAATTCTTCGTATACAAATGAAAAATCAACCATATCATTTAATTGTTTCCAAAAATTATCTGGTTTTATGACTATATCATATAATTCATAATATTTACTAAAACTTAATTTTAGTTGGTTATTTCTCTTTAGTATTTTATCACCATTACCTATACATATCCATTATACCAAATCAAAAAGACTACTAATATAGTTTACAGTAATCCTTGTACACTTTTTCAGCAGTCTCTAATTAAGACTATATTTTTTTGTCATATTTTATATTTGTTTTAATGTTATTTTTGATTTATTACTGCCTGCTGTTTCTTTTATGGCTTCTGCTATAGCTTTAGTTTCTGATGTGTATCCTATTGTTACATTAGCATTTGTATCTGTTAAAGCATTGCCAGCAAATATATCAGTATATGTTGTATTTTTATTTAATATATTAATTGTTGTTTGTAAGTTTGAGCATTCATAAAACATCCACTGCATATTTGTTACATTAGTTGTATCAAAACTAGATAAATCTAAAGCTACTAAAGATGAACAATAAGAAAACATACTATCCATACTTGTTACATTAGTCGTATCAAAATTACTTAAGTTCAATTTTATCAATGCTGTGCTTTCACGAAACATATGCCACATATCTGTTACGTTTGATGTATTAAAATTACTCAAGTTAAGCTCCTTTAGATTTTTCAATATTGAAAACATATCACGCATATCATATACATTTGAAGTATCAAAATTTTCTATGTTTAATTTTTCTAAATTCATACAATTTGTAAACATACCATTCATTTTTACAACATTAGATGTATAAAATTCATTTAAATTTAAAGTTATTAAAGATGAGCAAAGCCAAAACATATAATTCATTTGTTTAACTTTTATTGTATTAAAATTATTATTAAAATTAATCGATATTAAATTTGCAAAATGCGAAAATATATAACCACAATCAACTGATGCGAATATTTCATTTTCACTTACTATATATAAATTATATAAAGATTTAGTAGAATCTGTACTATCCTTTAATCCACTATCTATTAAATAACCATATACTATATTATTGCCACTTTCTGTTATGTCCCAACATAGGTTTTCTTCTGTACAACTACTTGGTAAATTACTTAAATCATTGCCAAAATTTATTGTTCTTATATAAGGTTTATAATTATTATTCCAAAATTCCGTTCCACCATTTGCATTTTCATCTTCACTATATCCATTCTTCATATATGCAGGATTAGCTTGTTTACTATTTATAACTATATTCGCACTTATAGTCTTACCAATAAAACTATTATCATCTTCATCATCAACATTACCATCCCAGTACCAATATATAGCAACAGTATCTGTTTTATTATCTCCGGCATCAAAATACTTACTATGAGTAGAAAATGGACTTATATTATCATTTTGTGCTAAAAATTTAAATCCTTTTGGTAAATTAGTTTTTTCTATTTTAAGTGTATAATAAGCATCACAATCTGTATTATCTAATTTGACAGTTAAATTAAAACTTCCTTTATCAAATGGTTTTAAATTGGATCCTAAATTTATATCTTTAGTAGTTGTCGAATTAGAAGTTACATTAAATGTATAATTACCTGTTTTACCAATAATTGATCCATTAACACTATATCTATAATAAGCAAATGTTCCTGTTGTTATAAATATAATGGAACATATAACTAATAAAATTAATATACTTTTCTTCTTCATATACTTCCTCCCAATAAATTAAACACACTAAAAATAGGACCAGAATCTATATAATCTACTCCTATTAAATCACTATCAAAAATACTAATTTTTTTATTATTTAGTAATGTATGTATGTATGTATGTATGTATGTATGTATGTATGTATGTATGTATGTATGTATAATTATCAACATAATTGTTTATATTTATCATACAATCACTTACCCTTCTATAATTACACATTAATTATACAATATTTTTTATATTTATGACAACAAAAAAAGGAAAGTTTTAAAAAAATTTCCCTATTTTGAAATAATTGAATTAATTATATTACTAATTTCAGTAGGATTCTCAATAGATAATCCCTCTATAAGCCTTGCTTCTGCATATAATACTTTTGCATACGATTTTAATTCTTCTTTATCACTTTCATACAATTTCTTAAGTTTATCAACAATAGGATGATTCATATTAATTTCAAGTACCTTTTCAGCATTAATTCTCTCATCAGTAGGCATTGCATTAATAACCTTTTCCATTTCAACAGAAACATCACCCTTTGTAGTTAAACATACAGAATGATTTTTTAATTTATTTGTAAACTTAACATCAGAAATATTAATAGCGTCTTTCATAGCACTTAATAAATCATTATTATCATCATTAAGTTTATCCAATTCTGGATTACTCTCTAAATTTAAATTTTCACTTGCAATATTTACAAATTTATGACCATCATATTCATTTAATACTGTCAAAACAAATTCATCAATATAATCAGTTAAATATAAAATATCATATTCTTTATCCTTAATTTGTTCAGTTTGAGGCATCAAATCTATTTTTTCATTAGTTTCACCACAAGCATAATAAATAGTATCTTGTCCTGAAACCATATTTTTAACATAGTCCTTTAAAGAAATTAAATCCTTTTCCCTTGAAGAATAGAACATTACTAAATCCTTTAATTCATCTTTATGAGCACCAAATTCATTATAAATACCGAATTTTAATTGATTACCAAATACCTTAAAGAATTTTTTATAATTTTCCTTATCATTTTCCATCATAAGTTCTAATTCTTTCTTAATCTTATTTTCGATATTTTTTGCAATTATACTTAAATTTTTAGATTTTTGTAACATTTCCCTTGATATATTTAAAGAAATATCTTCACTATCAACTACACCCTTAACAAAACTAAAGTAATCTGGTAATAATTCCTTACACTTATCCATTATTAATATACCATTTGAATATAAACTTAAACCTTTTTCATATTCTTTTGTATAAAAATCATAAGGAGCATGTGAAGGAATAAATAATAATCCTTTATATGAACACATACCTTCAACTGATGTTGTAATAACCTTTAAAGGTTTTTCATAATCATAATATTTATCAATATAATAATTATTGTATTCATCTTCTTTAATATCTTTTTTATCCTTTTTCCATATTGGAATCATACTATTTAAAGTTTCATTTTCAATAACATCTTCATATTCTTTTTCATTATCCTTTTTAGGTTTTGAAGTATGTACTTCCATTATTATTGGATATCTTACATAATCAGAATATTTTTTAACTAATTCTTTTATTTTATATTCATCTAAATATTCTGAATATTTATCATCTTCAGTATCAGGTTTTAAATGAAGCTTAATAATTGTACCATTATTTTCTTTAGCAGATTCAGTTATTGTATAACCATCAGTACCTTTACTTTCCCATAAATAAGCTTTATCACTATCAATAGACTTACTTAATACATCAACCTTTTCACTAACCATAAATGCTGAATAAAAACCAACACCAAATTTACCGATAATATCAATATCTTTATTAGATTCATTCATTTCTTTAAATACTAATGAACCACTTTTTGCTATTGTACCTAAATTAGATTCTAATTCTTCTTCAGTCATACCAATACCATTATCTTCAATAATTAAAGTATTATTTTCTTTATCAACACTTATATTAATTTTTAGATCTTCTCTATTTACTTTAATATTAGAATCTGTTAATGACTTATAATACAATTTATCCAAAGCATCACTTGCATTAGATATAATCTCCCTTAAAAAAATTTCTCTATTTGTATATATTGAATTTATCATTAAATCTAATAATCTTTTAGATTCTGATTTAAATTCTTTTTTTCTCATAATATCACTCTCTTTCATTAATAGTTATATCACTATTTTTAGCAGATGTCAATAGAGAGTGCTAATGAATTAAAAAAAAGAATATATTTGTAATTTAAAATATGAAATGCACAAAAAGTGTGCAATAAAATTTATAAACTGATATAATATCTAACAAGCAATTTATTTGTCATTTAAGGAGGTATTACAAATGACAAAATATTGTCATCTATCTTATGAAGATAGAAAAAATATTGAAGATGGATTAAATGATAATAAATCCATTAATCAAATCGCTAAAGAACTTAATCGTTCACATTCAAGTATTTTAAGGGAAATAGATAGAAATAAAGTTTATTTTGAACCAAAACAATATGGTACATATAAAAATAATAACTATGATAGAGATTTATCTTGTCAAAGATTATCTAAATCTCCATATGTTTGTAATGGTTATAAATCTAGAAGTGGATGCAGAAAAGAAAGATATACTTATTACGCTAGAAAAGCTGATGATTCATATAATGAAGTGAAAAGGAATTCTAGAAAAGGAATTAACTTAACTGAAGAAGAAGTATATATAATTAATTCCACTCTAACTCCTCTCATAAAAAAAGGACAAACCATAAATCACTTATATATCAATCATCCAGACATTTTAGATTTTTCCAAACCTACTTTTTATAATTATATTAATAGTGGTATTTTTGATTTTAAACCACTAGATTTTCCTAGGATCGTTAAATATAAGAAAAGAAAAAACTCTAATAAAAGAAGAACGAGAAAAGAACGAGAAATATTAATTAATAGAAAATATGAAGATTTTATTAATTTTATTTCTATAAATCCAGATTTAAATATTGTAGAAATGGATACAGTTTGTGGGTTACAAGACGAAGCTGATTGTTTTCTAACTTTGTTTTGGAGAAAATCTAAATTTATGCTTATATTTAAATTAGAAAGTCAAACAACTGATGAAGTAACAAGAATATTTAACATTCTTCAAACATCAATTCCCTATGATGAATATAAAAAACTATTTCAAGTTATATTAACTGATAATGGTCACGAATTTTTTGATGTAGATAATATTGAGTGTGTTCAAACAACAGTAGAATATGTTACACATCTTTTCTTTTGTGATCCACATATGTCATGTCAAAAAGGTGGAATAGAAAAAAATCACGAATTTATTAGATATATACTACCAAAAGGTTCTTTCTTTAGAAATATTACTCAAGAAAAATATGATTTATTTATGAATAATATTAATTCATTATGTAGAGATTCACTAAATGGCAAATCACCTTATGAAGCTATGTTGTTCATATGCGATGAAGCAATTTTAAGAATTCTAAATTGTTATTATATTAAACCTGATGAGGTCATTTTAAATGATTCACTATTAAAATATTAAAAAAATAAAAAAGATATTCATAACCACCAATTATAAATATCAATTCCGACAAATAAATTGCCAATCATATTATAAAAATGCCATGTAGAAAATTGTGCACTTAGTTTTAAAAAAATCACAATTTCTGCACTTTTTGTCGTGGAATAATATTCCTCCGACAATTAATAATATACCATAATTTTAATTTTTAGCAACTTATATTTGATTTTTTTCCGTTTTTTCTTAAAAAAAGTGCACTTTCTTTTGAAAATACACTTTTACTAAATCACTGCACTTAATTGTGCACTTTAGATTGATTCAACGAAAAGAATATATTTCTATATTCCTTAAGGATTTAATCTATTAGGTCCTCTAAATAAGAACATTGATTCTTTAACATTTGATATGCCAAGTAATAGCATTGTTAATCTATCAATACCAATTGCAAAACCACCATGTGGAGGACAACCATATTTAAAAAATTCCAAATAGAACTTAACATCTTCGCCTAAACCTTTTTCATTGGCATTTTTAACAATTTCTTCATATCGATGTTCTCTTTGAGCACCTGTAGTTATTTCTACACCACGCCATATTAAATCATAACCTTGTAAAATACCATTCTCATCTCTCATGTGATAAAAAGCTCTTTTTTCAGCTGGATAATCAGTAATAAACATAAATTCATGATCAAATTTATCTTTAGCAAGTCTATAAACTAATTTTTCTGCTTCTGTTGTTAAATCATTTTTTTCACTTTCAGGTGCTACATAACCATATCTTTCTTCTAATTCTTTATAAACATCTTTTAAAGCCATTTTAGGAAAAGGTAATGTTGGAACTTTTATTTCTGTTCCAAAAATATTTTTAATATCTTCACCACATTCTTCATTTGTTTTAGTAAGAGCATAAGTAAGCATTTCTGCTTCTAAATTCATAACATCATTAAATGAATTAATATAACTAAATTCAACATCAAAACTTGTAAATTCTGTAGCATGTCTACTAGTATTTGAATTTTCAGCTCTAAAACATGGAGCAACTTCAAATATTCTATTAAAACCACTAGCCATAGCCATTTGTTTATAAAATTGTGGCGATTGAGCAAGATATGCTTTTCTATCGAAATATTTTACTTCAAATACTTCAGAACCAGATTCACTAGCGGCACCTATTAATTTAGGTGTATGTATTTCTGTAAACTTATGATTATATAAATATTCTCGCATATATTTTACAATTACGCTTTGAATTTCAAATATTTTCATATTTCTTTCATTTCTTAAATCAATAAAACGATAATCTAATCTTGTATCTAAATTAACATTATCTAAATCTTTATAATTAAATGGCAATTCATTTTCACTTCTACTTGTTACTTCAATTTTAGTCGGTATTAATTCCATACCATTTAATTTTACATTAGGATTTAAAACAACTTTACAATTTACCTTTACTGTACTTTCAAGAGGTAATGTACTTATTAGTTCTACCATTTCTTTATTATCTTCTAAAGACTTTTCAATTGTCATTTGTACTTTACCTGTATTATCTTTTAAAATAACAAATTGAACCCATTTAATATCTCTTATAGCATCAACAAATCCTTCAAATACTATTTCTTTGTCAACATAATTTTTTAATTCATTTGCATTAATTTTCATAACTTCCTCCTTAAAAAAACAGTGTTCCTTAAAAAAGGACGAATCACTGTTAATCCGCGGTACCACCTTTATTACTATAAATAGTCACTCATAAATATAACGGTTTTAACCGGCTTAGTCTACTTAATTCTTTAAGCACTCCTGGTGTCTTTCAAATTATATTCATGTTAATTTCCATCAACCATTAACTTTCTAGTATGAATAATAATTATACTTTTCCAATCAACATTTATATTGATATAATAATATATTTTTATCTAAAATGCAATAGTTTTAATCATATTTTAATTTTAATTTAATATACTTTATTGAAGGGAGATTTATGAAGAATGCTATAAAAAATTATAAGAGTTCATTTTATCTTATAATTAGTATTATAGTGGGTGCGATTGTGGGAATTGTTTTTAAAGAAAAAACAAATTATATTAAACCTTTAGGTGATTTATTCATTAATTTACTTTCATGTTTAATTATACCAATTATATTTTTAAATATAAGTATTTCTACTGAAAAAATAAATAAACCTAAAAGAATTAATAAAATATTAATAAGTACATTTTTTATATTTTTTCTAACATCTATTATAAGTTCTTTAGTTGGTATAATTGTATCTAATATTACACCTTTAGTTAAGAATATTAATTATACTTATTCAATTAATAATTTAGAAAAAATTAATTTTTTAGAAAAATTTGTTAATACTTTATCTGTTCCTAATATTAGTGATTTATTAAATATAAATAATATGATTGCTCTAATTGTAGCATCTATTATTTTTGGAATTGCTCTACATAATTCAAAAGATAAAGGAATCAAAATAATAGAAATTTTAAATGATTTAAATAATGTCATACAAAATGTTATAAAAATAATAATGCTGTATGCACCAATTGGTCTTGGTACATATACAGCTGTATTAGTTGGTAATTTTGGGGGAAATATTACTTCTGGATATATTAAAACTTTTATACTATATCTTTTTGTTTCTATTTTTATTTATTTCATTTTATATGGATTATATGCTTATATAGCTGGTGGAAAAGTTGGTTTAAAAAGATATTTTAAATATATTATAACACCTACTATTACAGCTTTATCAACTTGTTCTTCGGCTATTTCAATTCCTGCAAACCTTAAAGCATCCCAAAATATTGGTATATCAGATGATATTGCTTCAACTGTAATACCACTTGGTACAAATTTTCATAAAGATGGATCTGTTATTGGTAGTGTTTTTAAAATAATGTTTTTAGTATTTTTATTTAATTTAGATATTTCTTTTACAAAAATTTTATTTATATCATTGAGTGCTACATTATTAGTAACTGCTTTACCAATTGGTGGAGGCACTATTTCCGAGGCTTTTATTATTTCCAATTTAGGAGTACCTATATCAGTACTTCCTATGCTTACTATTATTGCAACTATAATTGATGCACCTGCTACTATTTTAAATGTTGTTGGTGATTCAGTTTCTTCGATGTTAGTATCTTATATTGTCGAAGGTAAAAATTGGCTAAAGAAAAAGATTCTTAACTGAATCTTTTTACTTTGCACTTGCTTTTATAAATCCATCAAATAAAGGATGAGGTTTTGTAGGCCTACTTTTAAATTCTGGATGAAATTGAGAAGCAATAAAGAAAGGATGATCTTTTAATTCAATTATTTCAACTAAATTATTTACATCATTTATTCCCGATATTATTAAACCATTTTCTTCCATTTTTTCTTTATAAGCATTATTAAATTCATATCTATGTCTATGACGCTCCAGAATTTTTTCTTCTTTATATAGTTTACTTGCTAATGTATCTTTTTTAATTGTACATTCATAATTGCCTAATCTTAAAGTTCCCCCCATATTACTGATTGCTTTTTGATCAGCCATTAAATCTATTACAGGATTGTTTGTAAAAGAATCAAACTCTGTAGATGTAGCATCTTCTATTTTTAATACATTTCTTGCATATTCAATAACTGCTATTTGCATACCTAAACATATTCCAAGAAAAGGTATTTTATTTATTCTAGCATATTCAACTGCTTTCAACATTCCAAGTGTTCCTCTTGTTCCAAATCCACCTGGAACAATTATACCTTTGGTATTTTTAAATACTTTATTTAAATCTTTTTCTTTTTCTAATTCTTCAGAATTTACCCAATTTATTTTGATTTTTGTATTATATTTATATCCGGCATGTTTTAAAGCTTCGGCGACTGATATATAAGCATCATGTAATTCTGTATATTTACCAACTAATGATATTTCTGTTTCTTTTGTTAAATTATTTACTTTATCTATTAAATCTAACCAATATTTAATATTTGCTTTTTTTAAATTTAAATGGAAATGTTTTAATATTATTTCATCAAATTTTTGATTATAATAATTTATTGGTATCTCATATAAATTCTTTACATCAACAGAATCAATTATATTTTCTTGAGGTAATGAACAAAATAATGATAATTTCTTTTTAATTGATTCATTTGTACTAAAGGGAACACGAATTACTAGTGCATCTGGTTGAATTCCCATATTTCTTAAATCTTTTACGCTATTTTGGGTTGGTTTTGTTTTTAATTCATCTGATCCATATATAAAAGGAACTAATGTGCAATGAACAAAAAAAGTATTTTCTCTTCCTTTTTCATAACTAATTTGTCTTAATGCTTCGATCATTGACTGAGATTCAATATCTCCTACTGTTCCTCCAATTTCTGTAATAACTATATCAGCATTAGTAGATGCACCTGCTTCATATACCTTGTTTTTTATTTCATTTGTTATATGTGGAACCATTTGAACAGTAGCGCCTAAATAATCTCCTCTTCTTTCTTTTTCGATTACAGATGAAAATATTTTACCATTTGTTATATTAGATGTATAATTTAATTCTTCATCAATAAATCTTTCATAGTGACCTAAATCCAAGTCTGTTTCACAGCCATCATAAGTAACAAATACTTCACCATGTTGAATCGGATTCATTGTTCCAGGATCAACATTAATATAAGGATCAAATTTTTGCATAAAAACTTTATATCCTCTTGATTTTAGCAATAGTGCTATTGAAGATGCTGTTATACCTTTGCCTAAACCTGATACAACACCACCTGTTACAAATACATATTTTGTCATATTCTATCCTCCATTTTATTCTATAAAAAGTATAACACTTAATATAATAAATTGTCTATATTAAATTTATAAACATATTTATTGAAATTTTTAATATTATATGTTTTAATATTTAACAGGAGAAAACTTATGAAAATATTACTTATTTTGTTTTTAATTTTACTTACAGGGTGTTCAAAAGATAATAAAATATATGTAAATATAGAATATGGTTCAATTAATTCATTGTTTAATTTAGTTAATGATAAAAATATAATTGTACCTGATATTGAAATAAAAGGTAATAAATTGGGAAAACAAATTATTAAATATAAAACTAAAAAAAATAATAAAATAGTTAATAATACTTTAGTAGTTAATGTTGTTGATACTACTAAACCTATATTACAAGTGCAAAGTACTTATTATACTGAAATTAATAAGAATTTTGATTTAAAAAGTAAACTATTTTTTGGAGACAACTATGATCGTAGACTAAATATAGAGTTTATTGGTTCTTATGATATAACAAAAGAAGGAACATATCCAATAAAAATTGTTGTCAGTGATAGCTCTGGTAATGTTACAGAAAAAAATACTAATATTGTTGTTCAAAAGAAACAAAGTTCTAATAATAATACTAAATTTTATAATTTTAATGATTTTAAAAATGATTATAAAGATAATATGGTTGGTATAGATGTTTCTGTTTGGCAGGGAAATATTGATTTTGAAAAAGTTAAAAAAGCTGGTTGTGAATTTGTTATGATAAGAATTGGTTTTGGACATGATTCAAAAAATAATATTGTTTTAGATAGTAAATTTAAAAAAAATGTTATAAATGCTCAAAAAGCTGGTTTACTTGTTGGTGTATATTTTTATTCTTATGCTAAAAATATAGATGAAGCTGTTGAACAAGCAAATTGGATAATAAAAGAATTAGACAATATAAAATTGGATTTACCAATTGCTTTTGATTGGGAATCTTGGACTTATTTTGATGATTATAATATTAATTTTTATGATCTTAATAACATTGCTAAAGCATTTATGGATGAATGTATAAAAAATGGTTATGATGCTATGTTATATAGTAGTTTAAATTATTTAAATTTAGTATGGGATTTAGATAATTATAAAATTTGGCTTGCCCATTATACTAAAAAAACTTCATATGAAAAAGAATATATTATTTGGCAAAATTCATGTACAGGTAATATTGATGGTATTAATGGTACTGTTGATTTGGACATAATTAAAAGATAGCTTAGCTATCTTTATTTTGGTTGTATTATAAATAGTGTTGGTGGAGTATTTTACATCAATACTGTTTTTCTTCAAAAAAAGACATAAGTTTGA